>JAISWN010000251.1 GCA_031271075.1 Treponema sp. | reverse complement strand
TCCAGAATAGGCCCCCCCGAGGCGACCGAATAGGCGGTGGAACCGGTGGGGGTAGCAACGATGAGGCCGTCCGAATGGTACCGGCCCATCTGGACATACTCCGTTTTACCGCCGCTTTCAGGAGAAGGGGGAAGGACAGATTCAACCTTAAGCCTGATGATCTTGGCGATACCCAGGGCCGAAACAACCGTGTCGTTGAGGCAGGAGCCCAGGATAAGCCGCTTCCCCCGCCGTTCCACGGTTACCTCCAGCATAAAACGCCGGGACAGGGGAACCTGCCCCTCCAGCCACCGCTCAAAGACCTCTTCCCATTTTTCAGGCTGAACCGCCGCGATAAAGCCCAGGGTTCCCAGGTTTACCGGGATAATCGGTACCCCCAGCGGGGCCATGGCCCGGGCGGCGTAGAGTACCGTGCCGTCCCCTCCCAGGCTAAAGGCCAAATCGTAGCCCTCGTCCTGCCGGAAACCGGCGGAGTCCTCAAAGGTATAGGCCGTAACCCTTATGCCGCGGTTCTCAAGTCCGGCCCGGATCTCCTCCCCCAGCGCCCTGGCGTTGCTTTTGTGAAGATTTATGAACAACAAAGCCCTTTTTAGCCCGGCCATCCCAGCCTCTCACGGAAGGGTAAGGATCAACTTTGATATACGCTCCACCTCTGATGAACTCAGACGGGGATACAGGGGAAAGAGTACGGTTCTGAGGGAAAGGGAATAGGCTTCGGGGCAGAGATCCTGGAACCGGGAAACGGAATTTTCCTCACCGGCGCCGCCATCCCCTGAAGCGGGGGAAACGGCGGCGGGAAAGAGAGCCGCCCCGCCGTCCGCCGTAAGGGCAAAACCGATCAGGGTGTTCTCAAAGGCGCTTTCCACCAGGATATCCTTTTTCCGGGCGTAGGTTTTTACGTCTTTTAATCCCGTTTCCAAAACCAGGGGAAAGGCGTAGTTGTTGTACCCCTCATCCCCCTGGACAAAACGCCTGTGCCTGGTTCGCAGGGCCGACTGGGTGTAGATCCTGGCGATTTCCAGCCGTTTTTCCAGGTTCCTTGCCGATTCCCGGAACTGGATCACCGCCATGGCGGCGTTCATGTCGGGCAGGCTGTACTCCGGGGAAAGATCCCCATAGTTCCGCAACGCCGATCCGTCCCGGCGGCTTACCGCGTAGAGCAGCGCCCCTCCCCCGGAGGTGAGCATGTCCCGTTCCTCAAGGCCCAGAATGGTAAACACCCCGGAAAGCCCTCCGGACCCGGTTTCCCGGGGCGGGCGGGCGTCCCCCTGGGGCCTCTCTTCCGTGGCCGCGGAACCGGCGGATTTCCCGGCTTCTTCCAAAAAACCGGCGCCGTAACTCTGGGAACGATCGTCAATTATGGGGATACCCAGTTCCGCGATAGAAGCCGTATCCGGCACAAAACCCAGGGTGTGGTGCAGGACAATGCAACGAACCCCGGTTTCAGGGTCTTTTCTGGACAGGGCCTCTTCGATGGTATTCCGGCCCATAAGGGGGGAACCGCTCGTTACATCGCAATAGACCGGCCGGAGCCGCAGATCCTCGATAACCCGGTGGTAGTACCGGGGGGACAGGGCGGAAATCAACACCCCCCGGCCGTCTTCCAAATTCATGGCTTTAAGGGCAAGGTACAGGGCTATCGCCGGGCTGCGGAGGGCAAGACAATAATCGAAACGGAGGCGTTCTTTCGCAATCTGGATCAACAGACGGGCCTGCTCGCCGGGCCCTATCTTATCCTCCACCATGGCGGTAAGGACCGCATCCATCTCCTTCCGCCGGATGGTCGGAGAATAGACTTCAATCTTCATGTATTACCTCAGGAAAGTCTGGCGCTATTACATTTCTCCGGCCAAAAACCGGAGATTCAGGGCATTACCGCCTAAGTTCGATTATCTTCTGCAGTTCCCTGGGGTTAAAGAGATCCCGGATATCCAGAATGATAAGGTAGCCGTGCTCCTGGCGGACCACACCCTGGATATACTCGGCCCCGATACCGGTCAACATCTGGGGAGGAGGCTGAATATCCTCTTTTTCGATGGTTACCACCCGGGAAACCCGGTCAATAATGACCCCAAGCTTCATCCCGTCTATATCTATGATGATAAAACCGGACAAAAGCTCGTCTTCCTCGGAATTCAGTATCTTTTTTAAATGAAACCGCTTGTGCAGGTTTATAATTGGGATTATTTCACTGCGCAGATTAAAAATCCCCTCCACGTAAGGAGGGGCGTTGGGAATCGCCCGAATCTCCTGTACCCGGACAATCTCCTTGACATCCATTATATTGATTCCGTACAGTTCCTCTCCTAACTGGAAAGTAACCAACTGGTTCTGCTCTACCATTCCGATTCCCCTTTCACGGCCTTTAAAACAAGGCAAAAACCCCTCTTTAAGATACTTTACTACCGAACAGGGATCTTTTCAAGGCTATTATTAATATTAAAGCCCCGGCCCCTTCCAATCTGACCGAACAGCCTTATCCCTCAACGGATTACGGCGCTAATCTCTTCCGCTTGGTCATCGTCGTCGTATTTTACGGTGAAGGTAACCTGGGCGGGATACTCCTGGCCGGCCGCGTCTTCAAAGGTTGCCCCAAAAATTGGGGTTTGGGTATAAATCTTCACGGAAGCTTCACCGGGAACAACGGGAACAACTTGCGATTGTCCGGGAACCTCCAAGGGCTCAGCGCTCAAATAGCCGCCGCATCTCAGTTCTACATCGAAACTAAGCGTATTGATCACCGAAAAGGGTATCCCCGCCAGGGGGTAAAATTCGTAGCTGTCGTCCCCAATATACCGGACCCCGATGTTCTTGGTTTTCCCCTCTTCGGGCCCGTAAGAGGCAAGCCCGTGGGGAACCCCGAAAGACACCTGGTGGACAGCCTTTTCACCCTCCCTGATAGAGTGGGTGGTTCCCGAATCCTTTGCCAAAGCGTAAAGCACCGTTTGACCGGCGTTGTTCGTGATATGGATGTAATATTTGCTTTCTTCGCATGAGCAAAACAAGGCGGCCAGGAGGGTAAGGGTAAATATCCGCATTTATAAAATAATACTATCCGGGTTTTTACCCTGTCAAGGCATCGGAACAAGCCGCGGCCCCCGGCAAATGACCTGCAACCAGACTTGTACCTTGCCGGGAGCTTACAAGGAGCCACGCGAGCCATTGAAAACGCCCCGGAGACACTATATGATGAACGAATACACCGTTTTATTGACCTGGGATGACGAAGCGCGGGTATGGGTTGCGGAAGGGATGGAATGGTTCTGTTTCATGGATAAATAAGGGCGCGGTCATAGGGTTATTCCCAATTCGAAGCGGAAGAAGAGATATGAGTGATTAGGAATGATAAAGAAAAAACCACGGAGGATGTGGAACTCCGTGGTGATTTTTTAAGATTTGCGCTTCCCGATGTATGCTTCTTATGCTTCATGTTCACTTGCTGCCGCGGTTCCTACACCAGGTGGTAAACCTCTTGCACGTCGGTGATGACCGGGTCCGCACCGGCGGGCACGTAGACGGTGATGTAAACCGGGAGTTTGGTCAGAGCCTCGTCGGTCAGCGTTTCCGTGCCGATGAAGTGAAGCCTGAGGCCGGACACCACCTGATGCGAGACGTATTCCGCCGTAAAGCCGCCGCCCATGAGGCCTTCCTGCGCCTTCTTCAAAAGACCTTTCTCTTCTTCCGTAGCCGGAAGAAACGCGCCGGAACCGCCCAGGGCCGACGGATCGCCCAGGCGGGTGATATGCGTGATACGGGGCTTCCCGACGGGGGGCGCGTAGACACTGAGCAGGCCCGGGAATTCAACCGCGCCGGGGTATACTATCTTTCCGTTGACGGCGTAGATGTAGTTTACTCCCTTGACTACCTGGCTGCTGACCAGGAGGGATTTGTAACCCACCCCTTCGAAGCCCTTGAGCGCCTCCTCAAAGACCTTGAGCGCCTCGCCTTCCGGCTTTACAAAGGGCGTCCAGCCGCCGACCTTCAGTCCCGCTTCGGCGGTTTCGCCGTCCGCCAATCCGATGTTGAACTGCAGCTCGGGCTCATACACGATGCTGTCGGGAGCCCAGGGGCGGTAGTATCTGGCGAACTGGATTAAGCCCAGCCCTGGTTTGACGGCCTGAAAGGTATACAATGTGTTGGGCGGCTCGATGTAAGGCTGGGGCGGCACAGGCTGGATAGGGCTGATGCTCAAGAGCGTAAAGTTTTCGAGCTTGGCCAGCTTGACACTATACCCGTTGGGCCCGGACAGGTCTTGTCTTGCAAGGGGGATAAATTCTCCAATTCTAATCATGTCACTCTCCTTGTGCCCTCCCTTGTGAGGGCAATTAAGCCGGGCCTTTCCAGGCCCGGCTGTTGGTTGTTTACCAGGCGGGACTTATGCCCCGCCTTTACCCCGGCTATGGTGCGCCGGGGGGCACATAGGGGTTAGGAGCCGATTGTGGTGCCTTTGGCGATACTAACATCGGCGGAAGTACTCGCCTTAAGGTTATTCGGCCCCGTATCATTACCGCCGCCAATCCAACCCGTACCAGCGCCGCCACCGGCAGTAGCGCCTCCGGCAAGGTTACCGGTACTGGTACCTACCGTGTATAACGCAGCATTGGCTATATTGGAGGTCGTGAAAGCTTGGCTAGAGGTACCACCCGTTAATCCGGTTATTTTCGCGGTGGTTGCATTCAAATTGATGATTCCGCCGTTTGAGGCATGATATGTCAGCTTGATGGTACCGTCAGCCGCAATGTTGATTGCGGTATTCGCCGCGATGGTGAGCGTTCCGCTTGCCGGTACGGTGATCACTCCTGCGCCTGAGCTTATCCCGGTAAGTACCGCTGTGGCCGCGCTCGCGGTGATGGACGCGGTAGTCGCCGCTGTCGCCTTTATCGCAACGGTGCCCGTGGTTCCGACCGCCTGCCAGCCGCCAACGATCTCCGTGGTGCCCGCTATAAGCTTGCCTGTGCCGCTCAGCTTCGCGCCGGTGGTGGTTGCCCCGCCGGTCAGGGTGAGCGTGGCGTCAGTCGCAACGGTCAGGTTTTTTGCGGTAAGCGCCAGTTCAGCGCCCGCCGCTACGGTAAGGCCGCCGCTGGTGATTTCAAGGTCATCGGTACCCAGTTCGAGCTTGCCTGCCGTGGGGGTAAGCACTGCGTCTCCCGGGGTAAGTACCGTTTCGCTGTCGGCTGTCAGCACCGTAGCCGTACCCACTTTGATGGATTTACCCGCCGCGAGGGTTACGGTTTCAGTGCTGGTCAGGGTTACGGCGCTGCTGGCTGTCAGCGTAAGGTCGCCGCCGAAACTGGTTTCCTTCAAGGTGGCCGTGCCGCCGAATGTCGTGTTCCCGCCCACCGTCAGATCGCCGCCCAGGGTTGCCGCCGCTTTGAACTCCGCCGCGCCGTTAACGGTCAGGCCGCCGGCTCCAAGGGACGCCGCGCCGGTAACTTCCAGGCTGCCTACGGTAACCACTCCGGTGGTCGTGGTAAGGGCGTTGGCGAAGGTGGCCTTGCCCCCTACCTTGATAGCTCCGGTAATACTGGTAACCGCTTTAGCAAAATCAGCCTTCCCGCCTACAGTAAGCGTACCGGCTCCGGTGGTGGGCAATTCCTGCGCGTCAAGGTCACCCTTGATGTTCCACACAACCGCCTTATCCTGGGCCTCCGTCTTAACCGTGGCGTTGCCGGTAACAGTGATCGTTGCCGTATTGGCAATCTTCGCGCTTACCTCTACATCGCCCACCACATAGAGCTTCTGGGTATTAAGCTCGCTACTCTTGATGTTTGTCTTGTCTGTAGCGGCGGCGCTAATCGTTACCTTAGCGGCTTTTACCGCAAAGCTAGGGGCAGGCACGATGGTTTCGCTGCCGTCCTGTATACGAACTACAGCACCGCTGCCACTGGTGGATGCCCGAACCCCGGTGGGAGCAATAACAACGCCGCCGGAATTGCTTGCAACAAGGCCGCCATCGCCGGTAACGGAGCTTACGTCCTCAACAACAAGCACGCCGGTGTTAAAGGTCGTATACGCCGCCGTACCTATCAGCTTCACAGCACCGCCCACCCTGTTCGCCGGGATGATGACTGTGCCGGTATCGCTCTGGGTAACACCCGCAAACACAACCCGCCCCCCGTTGTCAATCGCGTCCTGAATGACCTCAGTCGACTTGGTTCCTTCCAGGTAGGTGGTCCCCGCTGTTCCCGACCCTCCTGGTTTTCCGTCGGGGCCAACCTGGCCCGGCGCACCGTCCGACCCGTCGGCGGGGTTCGCGCAGCCGGTAAAGATCAATACGGCGGACAGTACCGCCAGTAAACCAAAAAGCAGACTCTTCCTCTTCATAGAGTCCTCCTTCA
>JAISWN010000246.1 GCA_031271075.1 Treponema sp. | reverse complement strand
ACCCCCCAGCTTAGGGACATGAGGTACACAATAATGCCGATCTGGAACCGGGAGATGAAGTACGAAACGATGATGAAGATTGCCGAGAGGAAACGCATCATCGCCACCGAGCGGTCTTTGCCGGTTTTCGGGTCCAGCCGGGCGGGGTAGAGGTCTATGGCTACCGAGCTTGAGGATACCAGGACCAGGGAAGAGAGGGTGCTCATGGAAGCGGAAAGGACCAGGAGGAGGATAAGGGCCAAGAGGACCTCCGGCAGGTGGGAGGTAAGCAGGGTGGGGACAATAAGATCGTACTGGATAAGCCCGGCCTCGTTTTTCGGAACCGTGTTAAGGTCGAAAAACACATGGGAAAAGGCCCCGGTAGAGTAAGCGGCGAAGCCGATCATCAGGGCGAAAACCGTCGTCACCAGGGCCGCCCGGGGGATTACCTGCTCGTTCTTGATGGCGTAGAACTTCTGGGTCATTTGGGGAAGGCCCCAGGTTCCGAAACTGGTCATAAACACCAGCGAAATTACCGTCAGGGCCGCGGGCTGCCGTTCCGGGGGGATGTGGGCCTTGTAGGCTTCGGCCGCCTTGCCGATCATCCCGAAGTAGCCCCCTCCCTCGCCGGAAAGAACCAGGACCATGATTGCCGCACCGGCAAACATGATTATCCCCTGGATAAAGTCGGTGACAGCGATGGCAAAGTAGCCTCCCAGGATAAGGTAGATCCCCGTAAAGGCGATCATGATAAGCAGGGCGATATCGTAGGGGATGCCGAAGACCTTCTCGAAAAGGTGGCCCAAACCTTTGAATACCGAGGCGGAGTAGGGGAGGAGGAAGAAGAAGATCACGCTGGCCGCCACGGGTTTCAGATGCCTGGCGCCGTAGCGTTCCTGGAGGAATTCCGGCATGGTCATGGCGTCCAGGTTCTGGGTCATACGCCGGGTGCGCCGGGCCAGAACCAGCCAGGCCAGCCCCGAGCCGATTATCCCGTTACCCAGGGCTATCCACAGGGCATTAAGTCCGAACTGCCAGCCCTGGGTTCCCGCGAAACCGATAAAAATAACCGCGGAAAAGTAGGAAGTTCCGTAGGCTACCGCCGAAACCCAGGGGCCAAGGCTCCGTCCGCCCAGGAAAAAATCCCCCAGGGTCTTGGTTTTGCCCATGCCCCAGATACCGATGCCGGTCATTACCGCAAGAAAGATCACCAGGAAGACCACGCCTATCTGTACCACCTTGCCATCCCTTTGAGCCTATTCAAAAAACTGAAGTTTTGAAACAGCCTGTTTTGTTAAAAATTTGAAGAATCCTACCACGATGTGACAAAACATACCAGAGATGGTATACTAGAGCCTATGAATATCGGGATCTTCAGTGACACCTACGCCCCTCAGGTAAACGGAGTGGTTACCGTAATACGGACATTGAAGAACGAGCTGATTAAACGGGGGCGCCGGGTCTTTATCTTTACCGTCCAGCATCCCAACCAGGTTCCGGAAGAGGGGGTTTTCCGGGTAAAGTCCCTCCAGTTTCCCAACGAACCCCAGCACCGGATCGGGGTTTTTATCGAAAAACAGGTGATTGACCTGGCAAGGCCCCTCAATCTGGACATCATCCACACCCATTCGGAATTCAGCCTGCTCCTGGCCTCCCGGCGGGTTAGCAGGAAACTGAACATTCCGGCGGTTCATACCCTCCATACCTACTACCCCGACTACCTCTACTACGCCCCCCTGCCCCTGGAACTGTGGTTTAAGCTGAACCTTCCCGCCTATTGCCGCCATATCCTGCGGAGTATGCGCTGCGTGGTCGCTCCTTCCCGGAAGATCAAGAAGTACCTGGAAGACATCAAGTACCCCCGTCCGGTGCGGATCATCCCCAACGGGATAGAGCTTTCCCAGTTTTACGACGATTCGGAGGAGCTTCGGGAGGGTGCGGCGGCCATGCGGCGGCGCTTCAACATCAAGGCTGACGACAGGATGATCGTCTTTGTGGGACGGCTGGGGCTGGAGAAAAACGTCTATACCCTGCTGGACAATTTCCGGGAGATCCTCCGGCGTCTGCCCCAGGCCAAACTGGTACTGGTAGGCGACGGCCCGGACAGGCGGGAACTCCAGACCCATGGTTTTGGGCTTGGCCTGGGCAGCGCCCTTATCTTTACCGGCTATCTCCACTGGCCCGACGAGATCAAGCAGATCTACGCCGCGGCGGATCTCTTAATGAGCGCCTCCCACAGCGAGGTACATCCCATCACCTTTATCGAGGCCATGGCATCGGGGCTGCCCCTGGTGGTTGCTGCGGATATCTCCAGCGAGGACATGGTACTTAACGGGGAGAACGGCTGGTCCATGGGCAACGACAAATTCCTCTGGGAAAAGGCGGTGGAGCTGCTGCAGGATCGGGATGCCCGGGAGCGTATGGGGAAACGGTCGGTGGAAATTTCCCGGAACTATTCGGTAGACCGCTTTATGGATTCCATGATCGCCCTCTACGAGGAATACCGGAAACGGTAGGGGCGGATCGGTGAACGATACCTTCGGCAATCTGGGGGCGGCCCCTTTTTTTGTGAAGCGCCTGGGGGAGCGGAACATTTTTAAGCCCACGGAGATACAGCGGCAGGTTATCCCCCGTCTTTTCGGGGGAAAGAATACCCTGTTCCGTTCCGCCACGGGAACAGGTAAGACCTTCGCCTACCTTATCCCCTTTTTACAGCGGCTCCTTGAAGATCCCCCGGCAAACGGTAACACCGGCGGCCCGGGCCTTCTGGTCGCCGCCCCCACCTTCGAACTCTGCGCCCAGATCAAGGAGGAGGCCGATTTTCTCCTGAAAGCCGCCGCCGGGCCTGACGGGGCAGGAGCGGGGAAGGAAGCCGGCGCGGACAGCGAAGTAAATGCCGTGGTGAACGCCCAACCCAGGGTCAGCCTCCTTATCGGCTCGGCCAACCTGAGCCGCCAGATCGAGGCGCTTAAAAGGGAAAAGCCCCTGGTCGTGGTGGGAAACCCCGGACGGCTCCATCTCCTGGCCCGGATGGGAAAACTCAAGCTGCGGGCTGTCCGTTTCCTTGCCCTGGACGAGTGGGACCGGCTCATCTCGCCGGAGACCCTGGAAGAAACCTCCTCCCTGATCGGCCTCCTCAGCCGCGGTCCGGGGCTCCTCTGGACAGCCTGTTCGGCCACCCTCCAGGGGAAGAACCGGGAGCAGCTTCTTGCCCTGATGGAGGAGGATTGTGAAACGGTGGAAACGGAGGAACAGGAGATCCTGCGGGAGAGGATCGTCCACTGGGCGATTTTCAGTGAAAGGAGGAGGAAGATAGACACCCTCAGATCCTTCCTCTCCGCCGCCAGGCCGAAGAAGGCCCTGGTGTTTTCCGGCGGCGGCGGCCAACCGGGGATCATCCTCTCAAGACTCCGCTACGCCCGGATCCCCTCGGCGGGCCTCTGGGGAGACATGGACAGGAAGACCCGGAAAGACGCCATCGACGGCTTCCGCTCCGGCAAGTACCCCGTACTGGTATCCAGCGATCTTGCCGCCCGGGGCCTTGATATTCCCGGCATCACCCACGTCATCGCCCTGGATGTCCCCGCCGATGGGGAAGCCTACATCCACCGGGCCGGCCGCACCGGCCGTGCGGGAAAGCGCGGCCTCATGGTAAGCATCGGCGACGCGGAAGAGATGCGGCGTCTGGCAAGCCTGGAAAAGAAGCTGGGCCTGGTAGTGTACCCCAAGGAACTTTACGGGGGGACGGTCTGCGGGGCGGGGGATCCGGATTCCGCCACGCGCCACGCCGTTGACAGTTCTTTCAAAACGTAGTAGTATATTTTTTATCCTAACTAAAGGGAGGTTGAGTTAAATATTGCAGCCATGACCCAATATAATTCTTTGTATCCCCCCCTCATACTGTTTCTGATTTTAATTCTAGATATACCGTTTTTTTCGAATATTTGCCGGCATCCGACATATCTTTTTCCCATCGTGTTTTTTTTGACATGTTGTACCATTCCTGGTTTGGTCAGTTATACAACGGTATTTTATCACCCTTCGCTGCTACCGAAAACCCGGGAAAACTAAAATTGGGTTAGGTTTAGATTTATGGACAATGTGTGCCGTCCATAAAGACAGAACTATACTTTAAGCAAGCAGTATGTTTCGGCTGCGCTTGCCCGGTATGTACCAAGTTGTTGTTTATGTGAAAAGCCGGCAAATGCCGTTTTTTTGCGGGAATTGTTTTGCCTGAATAGATATATGGCAATAAGAGATGTATTGAACTATTGGGAAGAATCCCGACAGTAAAGTTTAAACCAGTATGTTTAAACCAGCACATGCAAGTTGAAATCATGGGATGTTAGGCTGTGAAAGTAGTGATTTTAGCGGGAGGGTTCGGGACGCGCCTTTCGGAGGAAACAAGTCTAATCCCCAAGCCCATGGTGGAAATTGGCGGCCGGGCCATCCTGTGGCACATAATGAAGATTTATTCCCACTGGGGATTCAATGAATTTGTGGTGCTTACCGGCTATAAGTCCCATGTGATAAAAGATTACTTCATCAATTACTATACCCGCTATTCGGATATAACCGTCGATATGACAAATAACGTTGTTGAACTCCACAGGCAGCGG
>JAISWN010000233.1 GCA_031271075.1 Treponema sp. | reverse complement strand
GGCGGAGACATCGCCGTTTCCGCCATGGGGATCGTGTACAGTATCCTGGTGATTATCTTTATGCCTCTCCAGGGACTCAACCAGGGGGCCCAGCCCATCATCGGTTACAACTACGGGGCGAAGAAATACGACCGGGTACGGCAGACTTATAAGCTGGCGGTACTGGCGGGAACAGTTTTTGTGGCGGCTGGCTTTGTCCTGCTCCAGCTTTTCCCCAGCCTCTTTATCCGCGTTTTCCGGAACGAGGAGGGGGAACTCATGGACATGGGGACAAGGGCACTGCGGATCTGCACGATCTTCCTCCCGGCCTTGGCCTTCCAGATCATCACGGCAAACTTTTTCCAGTCCATCGGGAAACCAATTCAGGGAACCCTGCTCTCCCTTTCCCGGCAGATCCTCTTCTACATTCCCCTGCTGATCCTCCTGCCCCGTTTCTTCGGCATCCTGGGCGTCTACTCCGCCATGCCCGCGGCGGACGGATGTTCAATAATACTGTCGGCCCTGGTGATGAGCCGGGAGTTGAAGCGCCTTAAAGACTTCGGTTTTTGGGAAAGGGGCTCTCCCCCAGGCCCCTAGTAAACAGCCCCCAGGCCCAGGCCGCCGAAGCCGGCCTTTTCCCCTGCCCAATACCGGAGGCCCCCCAGAAGGGTAAAGGCCAGGCTGGTTCGGGGAGGCTGCCATTTAAGTTCCGCCGCCCACAGTAGTACTACCGGGCCTTCGTCTTTCCCGCTCACGGCGCCGGAAGCCTTGCGGGTCCGGTATTCCTGCCGCAGGGAAAGGCCGGCGGAAAAACCGGCGAAACGGTACAGGGCGCCAAGGCCCAGGAGGATCCGGGGGCTGCCTTCCCGCCATTGACGCCAGTAAAGCCCAGGGCCCAGGATCAGGGAAAAAGGGGGAACCGGGTTCCATGCAAGGGGAAGGTGGAGGCTTGCCCCGCCCCGCCGGGGGCTCAGGTTCATGTTACCGGACCAGGAGAAGCCAGCCGCTACCGCCGCGTCCAGGGGGCCGGCTTTAGGAAACCGCCATTTGGGAGAGGAGGAAAAGCCCCACTCAGCCGCGCCGCCTGAAGCGGGGATCGCCTCAAGGGCCGCGGCAAATTCCAGCCGATCCAGAGGGGCGAACCTGAAACCCGTCTCGAAGGGAAGGCTCGAAAAGGCCCCGTTCCCCGCCGGATCGGGGAGATGCCCGAACAAAATGTTCCCCTCAACCTGGAAGCCGCCCCGGGGAAGGGTCAGCGGGAGGGGGGCAAAGAGGAGGCCCGAGACCGCGCCGAAAAGGCTGAGAGGATAGCGGGTAAGGGAGCTGTCGATGCTCACCAGAACGCTGATCCGCCATTCCTCCGGGACGCCGCCGCATGGCGCGGCCTCACCGGTAAGACCCGGCGCAGCCTCAATATCCAGGGTATAGTCCCCATCCGGCAGAGGCCGGGTACGGGGATCCCTGCCGTTCCACATAAGCTGCTGGGAAGATCCTGTGAAGGGGGGAAGCTCTTCCCTGTAGACCTTCCTCCCTTCCCGGTCAAAGACCCTGAAGATCCCCGCGCCGGGGGCGGAAACGCCGAAACGGTAATCGGTACAGCCCAAAGCCCCCGGATTGGCCGGGTTGAACCGGGGACGGACCGGCCCCGCGCCGGGAAGCAGGCGGAAAGGAGCGGGCTTCAGGGTAAGTTCCAGGGAGACCGTTTCCCCCGGCCGGATAAGTATATCCGCCCCGGCTTCCTCCCATCCAAAGGAAGCGGCCCGCAGGCTGTGGCGGCCTGGGGGCAGCGGCAGGGTATAACCGGATGTTTCCGGGACCGCGCCCTTTGCCGATCCTCCGGCATCCCGGTCTTCCGGACGCGCATCTTCCGGATCCCTCCGCAGCGGCGTCCAGTTGGTAAACAGGAGGCCGTCCACAAAGATCTCCGGGGTAAAAGGGTAGGCCCGGGGAAGCCCCTTCCCGCCGGATCAGGAGCAGCGCCAGGCCACGGAGCTCCTCAAGCTCAATAGAGACCTTGAGACGGCTTCCGCTAAGAACACGGACGCTGAATTCCCGTTCCCCGTACCCTTCTTTGAGGAGCCGGACGCGGTACTCGCCGGATACCAGGGTATCCAGGAAGAGGGGGCTTTGGCCCCGTTCAAGGCCGTCGACAAACACCCTGGCTCCGGCCGGCCTGGTACGAACCATGAGGCCCCGGCCTTCAAGTTCCTCGAAACGGTCCCCCGAAATATCCCCGGAATAGGAGGAACCGGCCCGGCCGCCGGCAAAGGGAGAAACGCCGCTCTGTCCCCAGGCGGGAAACAGGACATAGAGGAGGAAAGTCCCGAGGGCCAAAAGGGCCTTGCGCATGCTTTTATATTATATCAGGGGGGGCAGCATATCCATTCTGCGGCTTTGGCGGTAACTAAACCAAGCGGTTTCGGTAAAGATAAGGTGATCCAGAAAATGAAGGCCCAGAATCTCCGCCGAGGCCTTAAGCCTGCCGGTAATCGCGTCGTCTTCTTCCGAAGGCTCTATGTTCCCGGAGGGATGGTTATGGGCGACAATTACCGCCGCGGCCCTATCGATGATGGGATCGGCAAAGACCTCCCTGGGGTGTACAATGGTCCGGTTCACCAGGCCGAGGGAAACGATCCGCACGGCGATGATCTCGTGGGCGCCGTTGAGGGAGAGGCAGAGGAAGCGTTCTTGTTTACGATCCGCGTGGTAGCGGAGAACGCCGTGAATATCCTTGGGATGCTGTATCCGCGTACCCGCCGCGCCCCAACGGCGGCGGCCGAATTCAAGCATGGCTACCACGGCGCAGGCTTTGGCGGTGCCCACCCCGGAAAGCTGGGAAAGTTCTTTAACCGGGGGGATGCCCTTGTTCCGGTTGATCTGTTGCAAAAGCTCCTTCGCCAGGGCGCTGACGTTTTTGCCCCTGATCCCCGTGTTAAGGAGAATTGCCAAAAGCTCATGATCCGAAAGAGCTTCAGGCCCCGACGTAAGGAGCCGTTCCCGGGGCATGTCCAGGGAGTTCGGGTTCGGGACGGCCGGAATGGAACCTGCCCGCCCGCCCCTGTCCCTGGCCTCAATCATCCCGATAAAATCGGGATAAAGTATATCATCCATACCCTATATAGGGCGTTTAGATGGGAGACGGTTTAATCAAAAGCAAAAAATCACGGGTTTTTGGGGCCGGCTTTGCCGATAAAGATTTCATGAAACATCCGGGATTCGCTCTCTTTATGCTGGTTCTTTATGGGGCTGTCTTCTTTTCCTGTTCCACCGTCCCGCCTGAACGGGGCCGCCTTCCCCCGGAGCGGGAACCGGAGCTTTCGGGCGTCGTTCCTCCTCCGGAACGCCCGGCGCCGGAAGTGCCCCTGGGTATTCTGGGAAAGGGCCGGGTTCCGGCGGATACCCTGGCCAGGTTTCTCGGGGAGATAAACCCCCAGGCCGACAGAGGCCAGGTGGAGCAGCTTGCGGCCTTTTACATCGAAGAAGCGGATGCCGAAGGGGTGAACCACGACGTCGCCTTTGCCCAGATGTGCCTGGAAACAGGTTTCCTCCGCTACGGGGGACTGGTAACCCCGGACATGAACAACTTCTGCGGCCTGGGCGCTATCGGGCTCACCCAGCCTGGGGAACGGTTCCCCGATCCCCGCATCGGGGTACGGGCCCACATCCAGCACCTCAAGGCATACGCTACCGACAGGCCCCTCAACCGGGCACTGGTTGATCCCCGGTACCGCTGGGTTCGTTACGGTTCCGCCCCCACCATCAGGGGCCTTTCCGGAACCTGGGCCGCGGATCGGGAATACGGGGACAAAATCGAAAATATTCTGGAGCGGCTCTACCGGTACAGCTACGGGGACAGTTTGGACAACTTAGACGAAAAACCAGGGGAACCACCGGGAGAAGAAAGCGTTTAATACCACAAGCCTGCCTGAAGCCATGACGAGGCCAATCAGGATGAGAAAAACGCCGCTGACCGTTTTAAGGGCCGGCATAAACCGGGAAAACCGGTGCAGGCGCCTGAGTACCGCGCTCCAGAAGAAAGCGGTAACCAGAAAGGGAAGGCCCAGTCCCGCGGAGTAAAGGGCCAGGTAAAACACGGAAAGACCGACGGTTTCACTCTGACCGGCCATTAACAGTACGCTGCCCAAAAAAACACCCACGCAGGGCGTCCATCCGGCCCCAAAGGCAAGGCCGAAGAGGAAAGAACCCAGGAAGCCTCCCCGCCGGCCCGCGGGGTGCAGGACGGAGCCTTCCCCAAGGGCAAGGATCGAGTGTTCCGGTACGCAGGTCGCGCAGCGGTCGCCGCTGTCGTCGTATTTCAGAAAGGGGATAAAATTAAAAAGGATGTTGAAGCCCAGGATGATCACCAGGGAACCGGCAATTACGTTTACTATCCGGCCGGCCCCGCCCAGAAAGAAAACAAAACCGTACACCAGTACGCTTAGGGCGATGAAAATAACGCTGAACCCCGCGATAAAAAACAGGGTGGAGACGATTATTTTAAGCCGGTAGCGGGAAAACAGTTTTACCGTGCCCGGATCTTTAATGTCCGTATTTTCAAGGGCCTCTTCGGCGTTAAGGCCGCTGATAAAAAACAGGTAACTTGACAGGAGGGGCAGCACACAGGGGGAAAAGAAAGAGAGCATTCCCGCGGCAAGAGCGGTTAAGACCGATACCTTATTGTCCATTTCGCAGGAGCCTCTCAAAGGCGGTAAAAATCACGGGGGTATCCCAGTTCCTGGCGCCCAGGGCAAAAAAGATAATTTTACCGTCCCGGTCGAGAATATAGGTTGTGGGAACCGCCTGGATTCCGTAGCTGTTACTGACACTGCCGCCGGGGTCAAGAAACGCCGGAAAGGTGTAGCCGTTGTTTTTCATGAAATCCCGAACCTGAACGGCATTTTCCATGATGTCAACCGCCACGAATTCGAGCCCTTCTTCCCGGTAGCGCCGGTGGAGCGCTTCCATACCGGGCATTTCAACCCTGCAGGGGCCGCACCAGGTTGCCCAGAAGTTCAGGAACACCACTTTCCCTTTCAGCCGGCTTAGGGTAACGCTCTTTCCCTCTGGG
>JAISWN010000168.1 GCA_031271075.1 Treponema sp. | reverse complement strand
ACCTCCAGTACCGCCATTTCAAAAAGGTACAGGGATCTGCAGCCCGGTTCCAGGTGTCCGGACATGACCCGGTCTCCCTCGGATATTACCGTGTGCAGATGGGCGATCCCGTCCACGATAAGGCCGTCGATGGAAGACAGCTCCATGGGGTGATCCTTCAGCCGGGTAAAATTGTTGGAAGAAGGGTAATCGGTGGTAGTGATGTAGTGAATAACCGCGCTGCTGAGGGTTCCGATGGCGGAAGTAACAACGGCGTTAACAACCTTGTTCTCCCTGATAAATGTATCCACACATTCCGATACGTCATCCCCCTCATCGATCCTGATAAAGAAGACCCTCCCGATTTTAGTTCCCGTAAAGACCCGCATTTTAATTCCTCCTACCCGATTAGTATCGTTACCTGTCCCTGCCGCCGCCTCTTCGCGCCCCTACAGCCGGGAAAGCCTCTCGCAGGCTTCCTCCACGTCGGCCCGGTGGCCGAAGGAACTGAAGCGGATAAAGCTTTCCCCCGCGGGGCCGAAGCCCGATCCCGGGGTGGTAACCACGTAGCACTTCTCCAGTATCTGGTTGAAGACATCCCAACTGTCCCGGCCGGGGAACCGGGCCCAGATGTAGGGGGAGTTATCCCCCCCCACGCAGGGGATTCCCCGCTTCTCCAGGGCGCCCCGGATCAGGGCGGCGTTCCCCAGGTAGAAGTCGCAGAGTTCCCGCATCTCCCTGACGCCTTCGCCGTCCAGGGCCGCCAGGGCCCCCGCCTGGGCGATGTTGGAAGCGCCGTTGAAGATCGTCCCGCTAACCCGCGCCCAGTCGGCGTTGACGCTCTCCCCGCCTGAGTATTTCAGCTCCTTGGGAACCACCGTCCAGCCCAGACGCACCCCGGTAAAACCCGCGGGCTTGGAGAAGGAATTTACCTCAATGGCGCATTCCCTGGCCCCCGCTATCTCGAAGATCGATTTCGGCAGGGCCGGGTCCCGGATGTATCCCATGTAGGCGGCGTCGAAGATGATAAGCGCGCCCTTTTCCCCGGCGGCCTTTACCAGGGCATCAAGCTGCTCCCGGTCAGCCGTCGCCCCGGTGGGGTTGTTGGGGGAGCAGAAGTAGCAGATCCCGTCCCGGGGAAGGGCGGAAAGATCGGGAAAGTAGCCGTTCTCCGCATTGCAGGGCAGGTAGCTGATTCCCCGGTAGCCCGTTCCCTCCCAGGCCCCCGCCGCGCCGATCAGCACCGAGCCGTCCACGTAAACCGGGTAGGAAGGATCCTGCACCGCTACCGGGATCTTTGACCCGAAGAGAAGCTGCAGCCGGCCGATGTCGCATTTCGCCCCGTCGCTGATGAAGATCTCGTCGGGGCCGAAACCCTTCCGGTAGAAAACCTCGGAGATTTTTTCCCGCAGCGCCGGGAGCCCCTCGTCCTGGTAGCCCGAGTAGCCCTCCGGCGTAGCGAGCTGCCGGGCCCCGTCCACCAGGCCCGCGTCGATGTGGGGCAGGATAGGTTCGGTGGTATTCCCCACCCCCAGGCTGATGATCCGGCATTCGGGCCGGGATGTTTCCGGGTGGCTTGCGGTGAATTCCCGCCGCCGCCGGGCAATTTCCGGGAAGAGATACCCGGCCTTGATATTCGCGATACAGGGATTTCTGCTTATCATCTATAAAGTCTCCTTGTCTTTCCAAATCTTTCCAAGGGCGGGTTAAAAAGCCGCAAGCCCGGCCAGATCCAGGGTGGCGAAGTAATCCTCCGCCTTTTCGGCCCGGCGTATCCGCAGTACCGAACCGTCGGGCCGCAGCAGGAGTTCCCCGCAGCGGAGCTTGCCGTTGTAGTTAAAACCCATGGCCCGGCCGTGGGCGCCGGCGTCGTGGATCACCACGAAGTCCCCGCTCCGGGGATCATAGGGGTTCTCGGCGGAAACCGCGATTTTAGGAAGTTTCCGCTGGACGGCGAATTTGTCGTTGTTCTCGCAGAGGCTTCCCACCACGTCGCAGGTCTCCGTAAGGGGGGCGTTCTCCTTGCCGGGGATCGTGATGTGGTGGTAGGCCCCGTAGAGGGCGGGCCGCATCAGATCGGCCATACAGGAATCAAGACCGACGTACTCCCGGTAGATACTCTTGCGGTGCAGCGCCCGGGCCACAAGCCAGCCGTAGGGGCCGGTAACGGGCCTCCCGTACTCGGTGTGGATGGCCAGGTTTGTAAGCCCCGCGGGGCCGAGGATCCGGTCGTAAAGCTTCTTCAAACCCCCGGCCAGGGCCTCCCAGCTTACCGCCTCCTCTTCCGGCCTGTAGGGGATGCCCAGCCCCCCGCCAAGGTTCACAAACTCCAGGTTCAGCCCGCATTTGCCCTTTATCTCCACCGCCAACTCAAAGAGCAGCCGCCCGGTTTCCAGGTGGTAGTCCAGGCTGAGTTCGTTGGAGGCCACCATGCAGTGGAGCCCGAAACGCCGTACCCCCTTCCGTTTCAGGAGCCTGTAGCCTTCGATAAGCTGCTCCCGGGTAAAGCCGTACTTGGCCTCCTCGGGCTTCCCGATAATGGCGTTCCCCCCCTTCAAAGGGCCGGGGTTGTAACGGCAGGAAATGAGATCCGGCAGCCCCGAATTTCCATCCGGCAACTTGAGAATTTTTTCCAGGAATTCGATATGGGTAAAATCATCCAGATTGATGACGGCCCCCAGCTCCCGGGCCTTGATATACTCCCGGGCCGGGGTTTCGTTGCTGGTGAACATGACGGCCTCCCCCTTCATCCCCGCCATATCCGCCAGGAGCAGTTCCGGAAGGCTGGAACAGTCGGCGCCGAAACCTTCCTCCATAAGGATCTTCAGGATAAAGGGGTTCGGCAGGGCCTTGACCGCAAAGTGTTCCTGGTAAGCGGGGAAAACCGAGAAGGCGCGGTTTATCCTCCGGGCGTTTTCCCGGATAGCCTTCTCGTCGTAGATGTAGAAGGGAGTAGGGTAAAGCCGCTCCATCTCTTCCAGCCGGGCCTTGGACAGGGGAAAAGACTTGGTACTCATGGACCTGTTATACCCTATCCGGGGAAAAGATATAAGAGGGCAAGCTTAGGCAGGAGGAGGGCCGCCCTAATGGGCAGCCCCCGCCCGCTTACTGGGCTGAATAAGGCCCCTGATTTTCAATTACGACACCCGTATTATCCGGCTTTTCTTTAACCAGATACATAATTCCCGCCTGAAAATTCTCACGGATTTCCGCGCTTCGCCCGGTACCCGAAGAAACCGACAGGCCTCCGCCAACATTGCTCCTTGCCTTCTCCCCGATACGCAGGGTATGCGTCCCTGTAGGTATCCAGTAACAGGTCGTCATACTACCGTTCCTGCGCATGTCAAACTCGTATTTGTTGACACCTAAACTGCCAAACTTTTCATCATCCAGGGCTTCAAATATGAAGCCTCCCCCTATGGGACCCCCCATGTTTAGAATTGGCGGAAGTTCCAATTTAGAACCATTGTACGTCCAGGCGCCCCCATCCCGGGAATAGACGCCCGGCTTCCTGCCGTTTCCCAAATAATACAGGGTCAAGGTGCCCAGTGAATCGGAAGAGTGACACTCGATCTCTCCTCCCAGAGTTAAACTGGCCAGCGGGTTTCCGGCAAACGCGGAAGTATCTGCCTCCGAATCGGCGGAATTATCAATCTTTACGTCGCCGGGAATCGTAACATTGGTAATTTGATTGCCCGCGAAGGCTTTATTTCCGATGAATTGTATGCTGTCGGGAAGAACAACGCTGGTTAAGGACTTTCCCTCAAACGCGCCGGGACGGTTCCCCATAAAGGTGGAGCCGCCGGCAATCGCCCGGACAGGATTGCCGTCAATTTCCGGCGGGATTACCACATCCGTTGCGGTTCCAAAATAATTGGTAATGGTAGCGCCCTTCGGTCCGCCTATCGTAACGGCGCCTCCGGCGCTTGCCGAAAGGGTATATTCAAACAAGCCGTCGCCGCTTACCGCCGGTTTTGTAGCGCAGCCCAGCGCCGCAAGTCCGAATGTCAGTACCATTACCAGCATCCCCAGGCCCCCGGCCGATTTTTTAATATCCATAAGTAACTCTCCTCCGCGTGCTTTCCACGCCCCTCTGTTTACCGCCCATACGGACAGGATCGCCGGTTTCCGTAAAATCGGCAGATTTTTCCATTTTACCGACAAGAAAATGATATGTCAAGTCATTATTTGTAATAATAGATAATAAAAAAAGAGATGATAGGACAATATCATTACCCCACAGGTAAGAACCGGAAAACAGATGGTAGGTATCAGGGAAATTTTTGCCCAAAACTTGAGGGAAAACCGCAAAAGATGCCGTTTGTCCCAGGAAAAACTGGCTGAAAAGGCCGGTATCTCTACCCATTATATTGCCGTGATTGAACTGGCCAAGAATTTCCCCGCGGCGGACGTCATTGAACGCCTTGCCCTGGCGCTGGGCATCGAGGTGAATGAGCTTTTTGGAGTTACCTCTTCCCCTGCCGAAGAACTGGAACGGCTTCACCGGGAGATCATTTCCGATGTAAAGCGGACGATTGAGGATTCGGTTGAAAGGGCCTTTGCCAAAAGGGACCGGAAAGCTCCCGCCAAAGACGATGCCGCCGCCCGCAAGTTTCAGCGGTAGCGGTGATTGGGCAGATATGAGAAAACTTAACCATTGAAACTGAGAATTTCTGGTAAGCCTTATGGACTATATACCAAATTATTGTATTTTATTATAATGCGTAATGGGGGTATTTTTCGGATGGGCTATGATGTATGATTTATTAGACGTTCAAAAAACACACGCCCCGCCTATCAACCTTTTATCCGTCATCACCTTCCATGGGGGGGGGGGGGGGGGGGGGGGGGGAAAAAAAAAAAAAACACCACCCGGACGGGGAGGGCGGGCACGGCCGGCGGGGAATTTTTTTTTTTTCAAC
>JAISWN010000058.1 GCA_031271075.1 Treponema sp. | reverse complement strand
GCCAGGGTACGGAGCCGGCTTTCCTTCGCGGTACACCAGTTTTTCCGGGAAAGGGGCTTCCAGTATGTCCACACCCCCATCATCACCGCCAGCGACGCCGAAGGGGCCGGGGCGATGTTCCAGGTAACCACCCTGGATCTGGGGGCCCTGGCCGTTTCGGCAGACGCCGCTTCAAACCTTGCCGGGAAGGCCGGGAAGGGCCCGGACTACAGCAAGGATTTCTTCGGCAAACGGGCGGGACTTACGGTTTCGGGGCAGCTTGAGGCGGAAACTTACGCCGCGGCCCTCTCGCGGGTTTACACCTTCGGCCCCACCTTCCGGGCGGAAAATTCCAACACCGCCCGCCATCTGGCGGAATTCTGGATGATAGAACCGGAGGCGGCCTTCCTGGATCTGGAAGACAACATGGCCCTGGCCGAAGAGTTCCTCAAGTACCTTATCAACACGGTTCTGGAAGACAGCGCGGAAGACATGGCCTTCTTCGACTCCCACATCGAAAAAGGAATCATGGAGAACCTGCGCGGCATCGCGTCCGCGGAATTCGTCCGGATGAGTTACACCGAGGCGCTGCGGGAACTGGAAAAAAACAGTGATTTTGAGTTTAAGCCCTTCTGGGGCTGCGATCTTCAGAGCGAGCACGAAAGGTTCCTTACCGAAAAAGTCGCCGGGGGGCCGGTTATCGTGGTGGATTACCCGAAAGAGATAAAGGCTTTCTATATGAAGCTCAACGACGACAGTAAAACTGTCCGGGCCATGGATGTGCTGGTTCCCCGGCTGGGGGAGATTATCGGCGGTTCCCAGCGGGAGGATAATCTGGAAAAACTGGAGAAACGGATGGGGGAACTGGGCATGAACCGTGAAGACTACTCCTGGTATCTGGATCTCAGGCGTTACGGCACGGTTCCCCATTCGGGTTTCGGACTGGGATTTGAACGGCTCCTCCAGTACCTTACCGGCATGGCCAATATCCGGGATGTGATCCCCTATCCCCGGGCCGCCGGACAGGCCGAATTCTAGTGGCCCGTTGACAAGGTACCAGCGTGGTAAAAACACGGAGATCCGGTAAGGCCTGCCCAGCTATCTTCCTGCTCCTGCTCCTGTTCCCGCCTTTCGGGGGGCGCCTCTTCGGCCAGATCGCGCCGGGGCTCCTGGATTCCGCGGCCCCGGGGCCGGAACTTTTCTCCCGGGCGGCGGTGCTCATGGACGCGGAAACCGGCGCCGTGCTGTACCGGAAAAACCCGGACCTGGAAATACCCCCCGCCTCCCTTACCAAGCTGATGACCATCCACCTGGCCCTGGAGGAGATCGCCGCGGGACGGGCCTCCCTGGACGAGGTTCTCAGCCCTCCCCAGGAAAGCTGGGCCGTCAACATGCCCCCCCGTTCCAGCCTGATGTTCCTCGCCGCCGGGCAGCGTTTAAGCCTCCGGGAGCTTATCCTGGGTATGGCAATTCCCTCGGGAAACGACGCCGCCGTGGCTGTGGCCCTGCGCTTCGCCCCTTCGGTGGGGGACTTCGTGGAAATGATGAACCGGGAGGCCCGCCGGCTGGGGCTTAGGGCCACCCGCTTTGTGGAGCCTTCCGGAATTTCGGAGGACAACCGGACTAGCGCCGCCGACTTTGCCCGATTCTGCCGTATCTACCTGCAACTCCACCCGGAAACCCTGGCCGACTACCACAGCGTTCCCGAATTCGCCTACCCCAAGGCGGAGAACCTGGCGGAACGCTACCGGGAAAAAAACGGCGCCATCCTCCAGCCCAACCGCAACAACCTGCTTAAAGACTTCCCCGGGGTGGACGGCCTCAAAACCGGCTACATCGACGAGGCAGGCTACAACATCGCCCTGACGGCGGAACGGGAGGGTACCCGGTTCATCGCGGTGATCCTGGGGGCGCCGGCGGCTCGAGGCGGCGACCGCCTGCGGGACGAGGACGGAAGGAAACTCCTTGCCTGGGCCTTCGGCAACTTCAAAACCCTCAGGCCGCAGATTGGGGAACCGGAACCCGCGCGGATCTGGAAGGGGAAGGAAAACACCGCGGAACTTAGGGCCGGGGAAGACCCGGTTTTTACCGTTCCCGCGAACCGGGGAAACCGGCTCCGGCTCGGCACGGAACTGATCGATCCCCTGATAGCTCCTCTCCCGGCCTCTTACCGGGTGGGAGACATCATCCTTTCCGACGACCAGGGGGAACTGAGGCGCATCCCCCTCCTTACTTCCAGGGAATACGGGGAGGGGAACTTTTTCAAGCGCCTCTGGGACTCGATCCGGCTTTTCTTCCGGGGCCTGGGGGAAAAGTAGAACCCTTACCCGCTTACCAAACCCTGACCTCCGAAATCACTTCATCCGGCTTTGTTACCTTTATGTCTTCCCCGCACGAGCTTTCGTGACGCAAGGCGATTAAATTGTATTTCTATACGTTTATCCCGCGGCGGAACTCCCGCACAAAGTGAAACTTTAGAACATTTTTTTCCTGGTTGATTAAACCAAAACCCCATGTCCGCGCCCTTATATATGCATGAAACAGAACCATTCCATCAATTATTCTATCAATTGGCACCCAGCCTTCTTCCAGGCTATCCAGCTTGAGCTTGCTCCTTTCAGGGATTCCCTCCGCTTCTTCCCAGAGTTCCAACTCACCTCGGAACCCCTACGTATCGATTCCCTCATCATCCTCAAACCTCCGGGCGCCCAGATCTCCAAAAATATCGCCAGGATCTTCAAAACCTTCAACATCTGGGAGTTCAAGAGTCCTGACGATTCCTTCTCCGTCAAAGACTTCTTCAAAGTCTACGCCTACGC
>JAISWN010000379.1 GCA_031271075.1 Treponema sp. | reverse complement strand
AGAGCGCGTTTGCGGTATTTTTCTTTTTGCATCCGTCGTTACTGGACTTTCAGCGGGCGATGAAGGAACGGCGGAAGCGGAACAACCTGGAAACCCTGTTTGGGGTGACGGCGATACCGAGCGATAACCAGATACGGACGCTTCCGGACGGGATAGAACCGTTGGCCATGGGGCAGGGCCCTGGTAACTATTCTGGATGAACTTAAGAATACTGCTGAGGAGCAATCTATGAAGCCTTTACGGACAGCCCTATTAGGATACGGCAGGAGCGGCAGTACCCTCCATGCGGGGCCTATCGGGGATATCCACCTGTTGTTTTCAACATGGATCTGAAGTTTCTGAACAACACTAACAACACTAATATTTTACTTGCGTAACGTGGTTAGCCTTTCACGGCGCCGGCCACAAGGCCCTTGACCATGTGCTTCTGGAAGAAAAAAAACAGCACGATGATAGGCAACATTCCGACAATAGAGATGGAATTGATCAGGGACCAGTCGTAGGAAAGCTCCCCTAGGTATCGCAGGGCCACGCCGGCCGACAGGGTTCTTAATGCGTCGTTTTGTATCAGCGTTACCGCGTGGAGGTAATCGTCCCAGGTCATGAGAAAGGCATAAATAACAACCGCCACGACGCCCGGCTTGACCAGGGGCATCACTATCCTGACCAGTATCCCCATCCTGCCGGAACCGTCGATATACGCGGCCTCTTCTATGGCCCGGGGAACAGTCTCAAAGAAACCGGCCATCAGCATAGACGTAAAGGGCGTCATGGCCGCCACCAGGGCAAGAATCAGCCCCGTCCTGGTATTGATTAGATGAATCTTTCCCATCAAATCGTAGAGGGAAATCATCCGGCTGATCACCGGGAACATCTGGCTGACCAGGAGGGCCGCCGTTATCCACCGGTTCCATTTAAAGCGGAAACGGGACAGGGCGTATCCGCTCAGTACAGCCAGGAACAGGGTAATTAACGCGGTACAGCCGGATACCAAAAAGTTGTTTTTGTAATAGACAAAAAAATCGTTGTGTTTGGTAAAGAGATCGATATATGAGCTTAAGGAAGGGTTCCGGGGAATAAAGGCCGGCGGAAAACGGTAGGCTTCCATATTGGTCTTAAAACTGGTCAACAATACCCAGAGAACCGGAAAGAACAAAAACAATAAAATCAGAATCAGGGCCGAGTATTTAACGATACTCCCTATTATCTTATTCATTTCCTGTTCGCCTTCCCATCCTCAATATGAATCAACCGTCCCAACGCCCATCAGGCGGTTGTACACAAAAACCACGACGATCATCAAAAGCATCCAAAGGGTAGTTACCGCCGCGCCGGAACCGAGGTTGTTGGAAATAAACGCCTCACGGTAACTCAGTATGGCCAGGGTAGTAGTAGCGTTATTCGGCCCTCCTCCGGTCATGGTCCAGACCAGGGGGAACTGCTTGAAATTTTCAATGATGGCCATTGACAGCGCGACTTTTATCACGCTTTTCATGCAGGGCAGAATAATGCGGAAAAACCGGACCCTGCTGCCGGCGCCGTCTACCGTAGCGGCTTCAAGCATATCGTCGGGGACATTCTGAAGGCCCGCTAAAAGCAGCAGGGTGGTAAGGGGGATCTGCTTCCAGAGCGCGGCAATGGCGATACCGAACATCGCCAGCACCGGTTTGTTCAGCATGGCCAGATCCTTTACCCTGCCTCCGCTTAAAACCTGGGCCAGGTATTTTAAAAGGCCGTATTGGGGCTGGTAGATCCACATCCATATAAGAGCCGAGATAACAGTCGGCACCACCCAGGGGATCATCATAACGCTGCGCAGGAAACGGGCGGTCCTTATCCCGGAATTGAGAACCAGCGCCAGGATCATGCCAAAAACAAACTGGGATAAAACCACCAGGAAAACGAAGCCGAAAGTAACCCCCACAGCCGGCAGGAACTTGCTGTTTTGAAATAGTCTGAGGTAATTGGCGAAATCATTCCATTTGCCCGGCAGACGGGAGATAATGTTTCTTACCCGGTAATCCAGAAAACTCTTTATCACCGAATCGGCTACGGGGATAAGGATAAAAACGACCGTTATTAACACTGCCGGGGCCAGCAGGACGAGTGAAAAACACTGGTCCCCGGCATCGCGTTTCAGCATTATGGCGCAAAAGCCGCCGCGGCGTTTTTAAAACGCGCAAGCGCCGCGTTCAGATCCGCGTCGCCCACGGTAACCGCCTGGGCCAGGGTACAGAGTTCCAGATTGAGGTCTCCCAGGGCAGGGATAAAGGGCACGGGCAGGGCTTTGTTGATGGAACCGGCCGCGCCCTTGAGGACGTTGCTCTGGGTTATGGCCGTCATGCCGCTCATGGATTTCTTTGCCGGATAAGCCGGGGTAATCCTGGACATGTAATCCCCCAGGACCTCTTCGGTAATAATATATTCCACCAACTGCCGCAGGGCTTCCCGCCGCGCCGGGCCGTTGTCCATCAGGATAAAGCAATGGGACTGGAGGATGCTGTCCCCCTTGCCGTTGCCGCCCGAAAGGGGCGGAGCCGAGGCGGTAAAGGATGCGGCGTTGGGATTGATGCTCTGGACGCCGTTGAACCCCCAGGACTGGTCGTAGTACATAGCCAACTGGCCCAGGGCAAAGAGGTTGCGCAGATCCTTCAGTTTCGCGTTCTCGGGATTCCATCCCGCTTTCTGCAGCTTTTGTAGCATCTCAAAAGCCTGCCTGAAACCGTCGTTGTCCACCGAAAGCTTCCCGTCATCGGCAAGCACCTTGCCGCCGAAGTTATAAACCATAGCGGTTAAGGACGAACCCGAAACCGGCACCGACGCGGTGGTCTGGCCGAAAGGATAAATTTTATTGCCCTCATCGCTTTTAAGGGGAGCGATCTTTTCCGCCGCCGCCAGCATTTCATCGTAGGTTTTGGGAGGCTGGCCGGGATTCAGCCCAGCTTTTTTAAAGATCTCCGTGTTGTAATACAGTACATAGGGGGAAATATAAAGCGGGATGCCGTATACCTTGCCGTTGATCTTGTGGCCGTCAAGAATGTTGGGGTAGAAATCGGCAAGGTAGGAAGGGGACAGCACCGTATCCACCGGCACCGAAAGACCCGCATCTTCCAGGGTGGGAACCCAGCCGAGTTCGCCGAACAGCAGATCTACCTTGTCGCCGCCGCCGGCCATGTTAATCACCTGGTTGGTAATTTCCCCATAGGGCGCGGTTACCCATTCTATTGTAACCTGGGGGTACTTCTTTTCAAAACCCGCCTTAACCCCTTCCCAGAACGCGGTGTATCCCGCCTCCAGAAGGGCATAATTGGCGAATTTGACCGTAACGGGCCCGCCGTCCGCCGGTGCCGGCGCGTCGGTTTTCCCGCCTCCGTAAACCGCGAGGAAAGGCAGCAAAAGCGCCGCCGCCGTGATAAAAAGTTTTTTCATTACAGAACCTCCTAAAACAAATTCTTAATACCAAATCCAAAATACTTTTTAAAAATCTGACATTTTGAAAAAGCCTCGGTATCGTTATTATAATATACTTAACCTATAGGTTTTGTTAACATAGCGCAGGCATCAGAATTTCCTGCTACGCGGGATGTCTCAGGTAAAAATCCAACCGAAGCGTGATATTGACATATTGAAACAATCAATTTAAAATAATGTATCATAGTATGATATGTCATGGTGTGATATTACAATGGTTTTTGCGGAGTGTCAAGGAATTTTTTTAACTTTAAGGAATTTATTATGATAAACTATGTGGACGGAAAAACATGCCGGGGGCCTTACCGGAAAACCGGCCCCGGGGGGCCGGATATCCTTATGATTAGTTTTGACATGGTACCCCGGGAATTCTATCTGCCCCGGGAAGGGGATTTGGCGCCCCGCACCCCAAATCTGGACAGCCTGAAACAGGACGGCCTCTTCTTTTCCAACGCCTGCGCGGTATCTCCCCTCTGCTCTCCTTCCAGGGCCGCCATGTATACCGGAAGGTATCCGTATATTGTAGCCAACGGGGAGCGTTACCACGACGGCCAGCAGGAACATATCCGGGAAGGGGATACGATTTACCCCGAATATCTCCGGGCCTCCGGCTACCGGACCCGGCATTTCGGCAAATGCCATGTGGGGGCGGCCAAGTACCTTGACGCCTTCGGGGAGAACGACGCCCCCTGGGATCGCTGGTCGCCGCCCTGGTACGACGATGACGGGTACCGGGACTATCTGCGGAGCCTGGGAATCGAAAGTTTCGGGTTTGAAAGGGAAATCCGGGGGCTTCCCCCATCGGGCAGGGGAAAGGGAAATTTCCTGGGCGGCTGGGCCGGCGCCGGCAGCGGGCCCTTCTCAGCCTTTCCGAAAGAAGGAACCTATCCCGCGTACACTACCAATCTTGCCCTGTCGGAATTAAAAAACAGAAAGCCCGGACAGCCCTCGTACCTCCAGATAGATTATTTTGAACCCCATCAGCCATTTTTCATTCCCTCAGGGTATGAGGAAAGGGAGAGGGATCTGAGGGCGGCTCTTTCCCTGCCTGAGTCCTGGGAATCCGCCGCGGAAGGACGGTCGGAGGCTCCCCTGCCCCTGATCTATTCGCGCTACCGTTCCTACTGGGGGATTGGGGACCGGAAAACCGCGGAAGATTACCTGGTCGCCAATGTACTGCAATACGAGATCCTGGACGCCGAGATAGGCCGGATAACCGGGAGCCTTAAGGAAACGGGCGCCTACGGCAGCACCATGATCGTTCTTGCGGCGGATCACGGGGAGATGAACTGCCGGGGCGGCCTTGTTGACAAGGGCGCGTATCTTAATCCCCGGGTCCTCCAGGTTCCCCTCTACCTCAAACCCGCCGCTTTGAATCAGGCGGATCCGGTTAAGCGGGGCGTGGTTATCGACCGGCTCTGTTCCCTGCTGGATATTGCCCCCACCGTTCTTGGGGCGGCGGGGATAGAGGCCCTGGCCCCTTTTGACGGCAGAAGCCTCTTTGAGGAGGGAACCCGGGACCGGAAGCTCCTGGCTGAGGTTTTTGCCCACGTACTGCCCAATCCCGCGGCCTGCCTTATCTTTGAAAGGGGAAAAGAGACCGGTATGTATACGGTCAATTTCGCGGACCCCGTGGATGAATGGTATTGCCGAAGCGAAGCGGGAATCTGGACGGAAAAAAACAGGGCTGTTCCCGGCGCTGCCCCGGGTGATATAATAAAGGAGATGACTGCCTTTTTTGACGCCGATGAACGCTGGTCGGCTTACAGTTCCTATATGCGGGTCATTCATGCCGGCGCGGACGATGCCGGGCAGGATCTGCAGAAATTTGTCTCCCACAGCAATTCAGCGCCGTGAACGGGAACGAAAAGCGGATACTGACAATCCTCAAACACCGGGGGGCCTCTACCCGGAAGGAAATTTCCGCGGCCTGCGGTATTTCCTGGGCTGCCGTAGTAAAACTGGTAAACCGGCTTGAATCCCAGGGCATGATCCGCTGCATGGGAGAAAGCGCCCGGAAGACCGAAAACGGCAAGACCTCCCTGATGTATGACATCGCGGAATTCCAGCCCCTGGCTATAGGCATCGACATTGAATACGGCCATACCACGGTAACCGCGCAGAATCTCCGCCAGGCGCTTCATTATTCCGAAACCCGGGGGACCCCCAAAAACCCCAAACCGGAGGATGTAATCGCCTTTTTGGAAGAAGAAATAAAAAAATGCCGGAAAGCCCTGTCAAAACGGCGCCTCACGGTGGAAGGCATTGGCATCGGCATACCGGGTATGCTTATACCATCGGATCAGTCTCTTTTTGAGCGCATAGCCGGCGCTTTATCCCGTTCGTGTTCCCTGCCCGTGGTAGCGGATAACAACACAAGGGCCTATACCCTCTACCTGCAGAAACAATTCGGTACCGGCGGTTCTTTTGCCGCCTTTATCATCCGCAAGGGAATAGGGGTCGGTATAACCCTGGAAGGAAAACTGTTCCGGGGATATTCCGGTCAGGCGGGCGAGTTGGGCCATCTGCCGGTTGACCCCTCCGGGCCGGTCTGCCGCTGCGGCAAGCGCGGCTGCGTGGAGGCTTTTTTTAACCAGCGGGAATTGGCCCGCTCCTGGGCCGGCCTTTCCGGGAAGAGTTTCCCCCTAACGCCGCAGGAAGAGGAGGAACGCCGGCTGACGGAAGAACTGTTTTCCCAGGCCGGAAAAGACAACCCGGAGGCGGCGGCTCTGCTCAAGCAGAAGGCGGCTTATCTGGTGCCCGCGGTGGCCGGCCTGCTTCTTTCCTATGACATAAAAAACATCGTGATAAACGGCCATTTCGGCCCTGACGGAGAAGCGCTGATCGCCATCCTCACCGAAAGTTTATCCCGGACCCTGGCCCCCCGGTTCCGCTATTCCCTGAGTTACCGCCCGATTGAAGACGAGGGCTTTGCCGCCGGGGCGGCAATGCTGTTTCAGAATAAATACTACGATTATTCCATATTGGAAGCGGGGGAAGCGTAAAAAAAAGTGCCTGGAAGGGGTAAATTCGGGCGGAGTTAGGGCTTAAGAGACTTGAAGGGTCCGCAGCCAGTCACGGGTTCTTAAGAGGTGAATAATAGTAAGCTCCTGGGCAAGATGGGCGTCCCGGCTTATGCGGGATCCCTTCTATGATATTGGCCTTGATGATTGTTTTGTCAATATCGAAGGCGTTGGAACGGAAAAACTTCAACAGTGTCGTGTAGCGTTTGGGTTCCATTCTCAGCGCCGATATGACCGAACTTACCCCCCGTATGTCGGGCCTTATGATAAAG
>JAISWN010000277.1 GCA_031271075.1 Treponema sp. | reverse complement strand
ACCGCCGCGGGGCTTACCAAGACCATGGCCCCCCGGACGAAAGAGACCATCAGGGAAGAGGCCCTCCCGGTAGTCAAATCGGACATACGGGACTTCTACCGGAATTTCCTCAAGACCGTTGAGGGAAAAGAGACCCTGGTTGTGTCCCTTGACTCGGTTATGCGGAACATGCTGCTCATGGAAGCTATTTTCCGGTCGGTAAAAGAGGGCGCCCCGGTTACCTTTGAGTAGCCCGAGACTGTTGCAGCAGAGGTCTTCCCGGAACCGGCCGGGTTTTGGGGACGGCCCTGCGGACGCATTGTAGATTTTCTTATATTTTTCTTGACATGGTTTTAAAGGCATGTTATACCTTTCCCATAGTGGCCGCTAAATCCTGATGGGAAGGAGGAATAGAGTTGTTCGGAAACTTCAGTTTCCGAACAAATTCCGCTGAAAACAGCAAAATGCATCAGACTTGAGTCTGCGCATTTTGCAGGACTTGCAAGCTAGCCACAGGCTAGCAGAGAACCAACCGGGTTCTCGAACAAGTCTAATATACACACAAGCAGTCTCTTGTGGTAAGTCCGCGCAGTGTTTATCTTCATAATTGGACTGCTTGTCAGGGTTGCTCTTGAAACGTTCAATTTGAAGGAGACTTAATGATGAAACGATTTGTACTTATGTTGGGTGTATTAGTCACCCTGGGTACCGCTTTGGTATTTGCCGGTGGTCAGGGTCAGCAGCAGGGATCGTCAACCGCCGGGGGGGGGGGGGGGGGTAGCCTCCGCTAATATTCTCTACTGGGCGAATACTGACGATACGGGGGTTATGCGGCGTTTAGTAGAAGCGTATAACGCCACGAATCCCGCGCAAAAAGTTGAACTGGTACTGGTTCCGGGAGCGGAAACCGAAGTATCCAAACTTATGACTGCCGTCAGAAGCGGTACGGGCCCTGATATTTACAATCTTGACCGTTTTACTATCGGGGAACGGGCGGCCGGCGGTCTTCTGGAAGATATCACCGATTACATAAACAAAATAGACCCCAATTACGGAAAAAATTTTCTGGCTTATGCTTGGGCCGAAACTCAATTTAAAGGAAGAACCTTCGGTATTCCGAATGGTACCGATACTCGTGCCCTATACTGGCGGAAAGATCTTTTCCGGGAAGCGGGAATAGATCCTGACATTCTCGATCCCAAGAACGGGCCTATTGATGTTAAGACTCTCCAGCAGATTGCCGGGAAGCTTAATGTTACCGACGCCCAGGGAAACTACACCAGGGTAGGGTTTATTCCCTGGGCTACCCAGATTGGCCAGGGATGGCACTATACCTTTGGTTATGCCTTTGGGGGGAGTTTTGCCGATGTGAGCGCGATGAAGGTAACCCCCACCAATCCGGGCGTGGTGGCCGCATTCCAGTATTTCTATGATGTGGGCAAGGAGTTGGAGCCTCAAAAGATCCGGACTTTCATCTCCACTTACGCGCCTCCCAATAACCCGCCCCAACGGAATCCCTTTATCACCGGAAATCTTGGAATTCTGGTTCACGGTTCCTGGTTTATCCGGGATCTTATCCAGTACGCCCCCGATATCGAATGGGGCGTCACCTACATTCCGGTTCCCAAGCCCGGCGATCAGTCCGCAACCTGGGCTGGCGGCTGGTCTCTGGTAATCCCCAGGGGTTCCAAAAATATTGAGGGGGCTGTCCGTTTTATCATGTGGATGGCCGGAGAACAGGGGCAGCGGCTCCGCTGCGGTTTCGAGAACAAGGCGTATCTGCCCACCTGGCAGCCTATCCTGAATGACGACAGCCTCTTTGCCCCCCAGTACAGCTTTGTGCGGAACCTGCTGGGGGTTACTAAAAGCAGGCCGGTTCTTCCCGTGGGAGCCTATTACTGGGATCAGCTTTCCATAGCGATGGAGGAAGTCTGGACCAACACTAAGACGCCCATGGAGGCCCTTAGAGTTGTGGAAACTCAGACTCAGGCCCAGTTGGATCGGTTCAAGTAAAAACACCGTCCGCGCCGGACAGGGAATTTTTCTTTGCCCGGCGTTTAACGCGGCTATCCTGTAAGCTAAATAAAATTGCAACTATTCAGTTGAATAGTTACATAAAATTCAGTGTACCAAGAAGGATTGTTCCATGACCCGGACGACAAAACGGAATTTGAGGAATGGATTGATTTTTATTTCCCCCTGGATAATCGGATTTATATGCCTTCAGATATATCCCATTTTTTATTCTTTGTATTTAAGCACTACAGACTACAGCGGGTTCGGACTCGCAATAAACATTGGCCTTGGAAATTTCCGTGAAATGATAAGGGATACCTTTGTTCCCCAGGCCATTATCAATACCCTTATTTATACCGCAATGGCGGTTCCCCTGGGGGTGCTGGTTGCTATTTGCCTCGCCTTGGCCATGCATCAAAGTGTAAGGGAAGTGACGGTTTACCGGGCCATTCTCTATCTGCCTTCCATCCTGCCTGCCTTTGCCCTTGTGTTTATCTGGATTCTGTTTACCAATCCCATGTACGGCTTGCTAAGCGTTCTTTTCAGGGTGCTTCATCTTCCTTTTGTCGACTGGGTGGGAGATCCGAACTGGACCAAACCGTCGCTTGTTATTCTTGCCCAATACGGGGCGGGAAACGCGGCGCTTATTTTTCTCGCCTCCCTCCGTTCCATTCCCCGGGATCTGTATGAATCCGCGGACATAGACGGCGCGGGAGTGTTTCGCCAGTTCTTTCATATTACTTTGCCTCTTATCACGCCGGTCATTCTCTATGACATTGTTTGGGGCTTAAGCGCCGGTCTTCAGGCTTTCTCCCAGGCATATCTTATGGCCGGAGTCAGTAATAACATGGTAGGCCCCGGCAATTCATTGTTGTTTTATGTGGTGTATATCTACAAGACCGCCTTTAACTATTCCCGAATGGGGTACGCCGCCGCGCTTTCGGTGTTCCTCTTTCTTATTGCCGTGGCTATGGCTCTGGCAGTATTCTTCTGGGGACGGAGCTGGGTTCACTATGAAAATGAATAAGGAGCGCCTGTGATGAAAGATTTTATTTATTACGCGAAACGTCAAAGTACCCGCCGTCACGCGGCTCGTATTTTTAGCAAAAATATTCTGCCTCGTATTATTCTTATCCTGATGTGTTTTTTGTTTATCCTGCCCTTCTATTGGATGCTGACTTCCTCTATAAAAAGTGATTTTGAACTGCGGGCGGTGCCGCCGACTCTGTTTCCCCATTCATTCGTGTGGCGGAACTTTGTTGACGCGGTAAATTTTATTCCCTTTTTTCTGTATATGAGAAATTCCCTGATCATTGCTACGGGCTGTGTTATCGGAGCAATCCTTGCCAATTCGGTAGTTGCCTATGGATTCAGCCGTATAGACTGGCCCGGCAGGGATGTGGTTTTTTATGTGGTCGTAGCTACCATGTTTATCCCTTTTCCCGTCATCCTGGTCGCCATGTTTGACATTTACGCGAAAGTCCGTTTGGTGAATACCTTTGCCCCGCTTATTATACCTTCTTTTGCCGGTACGGCGATGCACATATTCATGATGCGGCAATACCTGTTGGGTATTCCCAGAGAGATATCACTGGCCGGTTATATTGACGGGGCCAGCGAATTTCAGATATTTACCCGGCTTATCCTGCCGCTTATGAAACCTGTCATCGCGGTGGTAGCAATTTTCAGCGCCCTCGGGGCATGGAACGATTTCCTGGGCCCCCTTCTGTATATTCAGCAGGAAAGCCTCTATCCCCTGGCCCTAGGTCTTCAGTTCTTCCGTAACTCCCGGCATATAGAGTACAGTATGCTTATGGCGGCTTCCACCCTGGTGGTACTTCCGGTAGTGGTCATTTTCCTCTGTTTCCAGCGTTTTTTTGTCGAGGGTATCACCCTTGGCGCTGTAAAAGGGTAGAATATATGCCAATTTTTAAGGAGAAGTCTATGTTGAATGTGGGAATCATCAGTTCCTGGCATGTCCACGCGAAGGGCTATGTGCGGGAGCTGCGGGAAAGCGGCAAGGTTCATTTTCGCGCCCTCTGGGACGAGAACCCGGAAAAAGGCCGCGCCATGGCTGCCGAGTGGCAGGTTGATTTTGAGGGCGATTACGACAAATTTATCGCCCGGGACGATTTTAGCGCGGTGATCTGCAATTCGCCTACTACCATGCATCCGGAATTGCTCCGCAAGGCGGCGGAGGCAAAGAAGGATATCTTTACCGAAAAACTCCTGGCGGTTAGTTCTGCGGAGGCGGAAGAACTTGCCGGCGTGATACGCCGCTCGGGGGTTGTTTTTACTATCAGCCTGCCCCTGCGGGCAAACCCTCAGATTCTCTATGTAAAAGAACTGGTGGACCAGGGGACTTTAGGCAGGATCACCGGCGCCCGTTTCCGCCGCAGTCACAGCGGGGTAAGCGATGGCTGGCTGCCGGATTACTGGTTTGATACTTCCCTTACCGGGGGAGGGGCCATGATGGATTTAGGCGCCCATCCGGTGTATATCCTCTCGTTCCTGTTTGGTGCGCCCAGGCGGCTTTCGGGCATGACCACCAATCCTTTCGGAACCTCTTCCGACGAGAACGCGGTGGCCATTGCCGAATTCAAGGATGGCGTTTTAGGAATAATGGAAACCGCGTTTGTTACATTTGGCGTGCCCGATCTGCTTGAAGTCTACGGAACCGAAGGGTCGGTGTTTATGAAAGGCCCGGAACTGCATGTTACCACCAAAGCTGTGGACAGCCTTCAGTTCAAGGAGGCCGCCCCTAAGATCCTTCCCCCGGCGCGGCCCTCCCCGGTTATTCAGTTCGCGGACGCCTGCCTCAACCGCTCGGGAAGCCCGGAATACCTGGGGCTGGATGACGCGCTGGTTATGACAAAGATGATAGAAGCGGTGTACCAGTCCGACAAGATCGGCAGCACTCAGTATTTTTAACTTACAGGAGGACAGGAATGGCGGACAAACTACGGATAGGCATCATTGGCTGCGGGGGCATCGCCAACGGTAAACACATGCCCAGTCTTACGGCCTTGAAAAAGGATGTGGAACTGGTTGCCTTTTGCGATCTTGTGGAGGAAAAGACGCTTAAAGCGCGGAAAGACTACGGAACGGAAAGCTCGAAGATTTATAGCGATTACAGGAAGATGCTGGAAGACAAGAGTATTGATGTGGTTCACGTGCTGACCCCGAACCGTTCCCACGCGGACATCAGCATTGACGCCCTGGGCGCCGGTAAGCATGTGATGTGTGAAAAACCGATGGCAAAAACCGCCGCCGATGCCAGGCGTATGGTTGCCGCGGCCAGGCAGAGCGGTAAAAAACTTACTATCGGCTATCAGCACCGGCACAAGCCGGAAAGCATCTATCTCAAGCAGATTATTGACCGGGGCGATCTGGGTGAGATTTACTACGCCAAGGCTTTTTCCGTCCGCCGGAGGGGAACCCCTACCTGGGGCGTTTTTCTCAACGAGTTCGAGCAGGGGGGCGGCCCGCTTATTGATATCGGAACCCACTCGCTGGATCTTACCCTATATCTGATGGATAACTACAAGCCGAAGATGGTTGTGGGAACCAAATACAAAAAACTGACCAATCCTGACTGCGCGAATCCCTGGGGGCCCTGGGATGAGAAGCGGCACACCCTGGAGGATGCGGCTTTTGGTTTCATCGTGATGGAAAACGGCGCTACCGTTACCCTGGAAGCCACATGGTCTCTTAATACCATTGAGCCAATACAAGAGGGAAGCTGCGCTTTACACGGTACCAGGGCCGGAGCCCAGTGCAAAAACAACGAGGTGAGCGTCAACAAGGACGACCTGGGCCGCCTGATAAGCATATACCCCGATCTGAAAGCCAAAGGCGCGGCTTTTTATGAGGGTATCCAGGAAACACCGTCCATAACCGAGGCGCAGCGCTGGATACAGGCGGTAAAGACCGGTACCGATCCTTTGGTCCTGCCGGAACAAGCCTGCGTCGTTTCGGAAATACTGGAAGCCATTTATACTTCCGCCGAAAAGGGACAACCGGTATATTTCAAATAAT
>JAISWN010000249.1 GCA_031271075.1 Treponema sp. | reverse complement strand
GTGTCCCAGGTAACGATCCGCAAGGATCTGGATCTTTTGGAAGATCAGGGCCTCGTATACCGTATGCACGGATATGCCTGCATTGATCAGAGTGATGATGAGAGCAAGTGCCTGGCATTCAATTACGATCTTAAAAAAAGGATCGTCCGGCTTGCGGCTGAAACGGTAAAAGACAGGGAAACTGTTATGCTCGAATCCGGCGCCCTCTGCGCCCTGCTGGCGGAGGAACTGGTAAACTCCAAGAAAGATGTTACCATCGTTACCAATTCGGTGTTTATCGCAAACCACATCCGCCACATATCAAACGGAAAGATCATCCTGTTGGGAGGTTATTTCCTGAAAGACGCCCAGGTGAACGTAGGGCTTATGACCAGCAAGTGCGGGGAGAATTTCTTTTCCGACAAATTGTTTATCCAGGTTGACGGTTTTTCCCAAAACCACGGTTTTACCGGCCGGGATCAGCTTAGGGTAGAAACGGTGGTGAACCTGTCGGGACAGGTTAAGAACATTATCGTCCTGACAGAGTCGGAGAAGTTCAACAAGCCCGGCATGGTAAGTTTGATGCGTACCGAGAACGTGAGTTCCGTGTATACCGATGACGGCATACCCCAGGGAATTGAGGCTTTTCTCCGGCAGAGGGATGTGAATATCAAAAAAGTTCCCCGTTCCGCGGCATAATCCGGAGGGCTGCCCAAATAACGGGCAGCCTCCTGCCCGACAACTCCCAAAGGAGCCCCGCGTTATCGGAGGGAATTTTTGTGCGAAGGGAGGGGCGCCATGCGCCCTGAGCAAAAGATCGCCCAAGTCCTTCCCGCAGGTTCCTACTTTTCCATACGGAACAGCGGCTGCCCGAAACCCGCGGCGCCGATTTTTCTGGCTACCGATTCCACGTCCTCTGAACGAATCCTGGAAAGTACCACCCGGAAATATTCACCGTTCGGTTCATACATCGGACTCAGCCCCGCGTTTTTAAGTTTCTCGTAGGCTTCCACAGCGTTTTTGCCGACCTTGTAAGAGCCCACCTGTATCCGGTAGACCTTATTCGGAGTCAGCGCCGGGATGCTGATGGATTCTGGTTCCGGAAGAGGCTTCGGCTCCACGGGAGCCGGTTCCACGGTAACGATCTGTACGGGCTGAAGGTTCTCTACCGGTTGGACAGAGGGGACTGGCTGCCTTGGCTGGTACTGTTGTACCTGTTGTACCGGCTGTATCTGCTGGGGTAGAGGCTGGTACTGCTGTACCCCCTGTACTGGGGGTTGGTACTGTTGTACCGGCTGTACCTGTTGTATCTGCTGGGGCAGAGGCTGGTACTGCTGTACCTCCTGTACCGGGGATTGGTACTGTTGTACTGGTTGTACCGGCTGGGGCGGAGGCTGGTACTGCTGGATAATCAGGGTATCCTGGGGGGCGGGGGGCAGGGCGGTTACCACCTGGGAAGTCGCGTTAGACCAGCCGCCCCCGGAAATGGCCGCGGCGTTTGTTCCCGCCGAATACTGGCCTTGATCGGAGGAGACACCGGCGTTGTTGGTTCCGGGGTTTACGGTTCCCTCAATCAGCACCGGCGCGGTTCCGATAACCAACATATCAAGCTGTTCCGCCGCGGCGCGGGAAAGATCGATGATCCGGGCGGAAACAAAGGGGCCCCGGTCATTAACCCGCACGTTAACCTTTTTACCGTTGTGCTGATTGGTTACGGTAAGAATGGTCCCGAAGGGCAGGATGAGATGGGCCGCGGTATACAGGGAGGAATTGAAAATTTCCCCTGAAGCGGTAGGCCTGCCATCAAATTCCTTCCCGTACCAGGACGCAATACCCTCCTGCCGGAAAGTAGCGCCCGGCGTCTGGGCGGCGCAAAATCCGGCGCCCATCAGGGCAATACATAACACTGCCAAGAGCTTTTTCATATTTTACTTATCGGTAAAAAAACAGCCGGGAATTAAACCAAATCCGCTACTCCGCGCCCTATATACAGGGGTATGCCCCATGGAGGAGAAAGAAATGGCAGAAGGACAAGCGGCAGGGTACGGAGACCCTTTAAACGAGGCGGTGAGCCGGCTTTTCGGGCTTTCCTACCTTTTCCCCTACCAGCGTCTGGTAGTGGCGAACATCCTGGAAGCGGCGGAAGGGGCGGGAATCCCCCTTCGCTGGCCGGAACCGGAGGATGGGGGAGAAACGGCGGAGGCGGGAAAGTCAGCCGAAAAAGGAGAGACGGCGGAGGGGGCGCCCAAGGATGCGGGAAGCGGCGGTAAAGCCGCTTGCGCCGGCCCCGGGACGCTTGAGGGGGAAGGTGAAGACCGGGCCGCCCTGGGCAGGCAGATAGTGATCCTCCCCACCGGGGCGGGGAAGTCCCTCTGTTTCCAGCTTCCGGCCATGCTTATGGAGGGGCCGACCCTGGTTATCTACCCGATCCTGTCTTTAATGGCGGATCAGGAACGGCGTCTTAGGGAGCGGGGATTTTCCCCGGTCGTACTCCGGGGAGGGCAGGAGAGGGAGGAAAGGGAGGCGGTCTGGGAAAAGCTGCGATCCGGCCGGAGCAAATTTATCATCGCCAACCCGGAAGTGCTGCTGACTCCCCGGGTTATGGATCGGCTGGGGAGTATAAAAATTGTCCACACCGTGGTTGACGAGGCCCACTGCGTCAGCGAATGGGGCGAGAGTTTCAGGCCAAGCTACCTGGAGATCAGCCGGATTATCGGGGCCGCCGGATCGCCTGTGGTAACCGCCTTTACCGCCACCGCCAGCGCCCCGGTGCTGGAAAAAATAGGGAAGTATATCTTTGGCGGGGAGGCGCGGCAGATCGTGGGCAACCCGGACCGGAGCAATATTACTTACCGCGCCAAGGGCTGCATAGTCAGGGATCTGGCGGTGAGGGATCTGCTTCTGGCAAACCCGCGTCCCGCCATCGTGTTCTGTTCCTCCCGGCCCGGAACGGAAAAACTTGCCCGGTACCTGAGAAACGAATTCGCGGATATGGGAATACCCTGGTACCGGGAAATCCGGTTCTACCACGCCGGATTAAACAGGGAAGAAAAAAAGGAGATAGAAGACTGGTTTTTTCACAATCCCGATGGGGTGCTCGTTTCGACCTGCGCTTACGGCATGGGCGTAGACAAGGCGGATATCCGCACGGTGATACACCGGGACTGCTCCCCTTCCGTGGAAGCGTATCTGCAAGAGTCGGGCAGGGCGGGCAGGGACGGGCTTCAGTCAAACGCGATCCTACTCTGGGGGCCGGAGGACGGGAGAAGCCTGGAAAGGGTCAAGTCGGAAGCCGGCAGGCTGCGTCTCGCGGGGCTCCTGGACTATGCGCGGGATACGGGCCGCTGCCGGCGGGAGGCGCTCTTAAAGATGCTGGACTACCAGGGCGAAAGCGAAAGCCCGGAATCGCCCTGCTGCGACGTCTGCGAAGGGGAAGCCGGGGCGGAACTCCGGGAGGAACCAAGCCTCACGGGCTTCTTCCGCAAAAACAAGCGGGCCTATACCCTTGACGAGGCCGCCGATCTGCTAAGCCGGGCGGAAAACATCCGCTGGTCCGGGGAAGATGTCAAACGCTGTATCGGCTTCCTTATCCGGGAGGGGAAACTAAAAAAACTTCCCCGCATCTTCTGGAAAAACAGAATTACTGTACCGGGCCGCCCGGAGGCCGAATAAGCGTAAAGCCTATGCCTCCGCCACCACCCGCAGGGGAAACGAGTCCATCCCCTTTATGGGAACGGGAAAAGCGTAAACGTTAAAGCGGCCGGCCGGCAGCCGGTCAAGGTTCGCCAGGTTTTCCACCAGCAGAATGCCCTTTTCAAACAGGGCGCGGTGGTTTACATGTTCCTCGCTTCCGGGTATCTCCACGCCTCCCGCGTCCACCCCCATCATCTTTACCTGCTGTTCAACGATCCAGCGGATAGCCTGGCTGGAAAAGTAAGGACTGTCGCCGTACTCCGGCGTTCCGTATTTGTCCGAGTATCCCAGGTTGAAAAGGACAATGTCCCCGGGCCGGATTCCCCCGGCATTTTCACCGGCCCGGATAAGCATCTCCCTGGAAATGGGCGATTTGGGGGGCAGGTTTTTCAGGTCGACGGCCAGGGCGGGGCCGCAGTACCGATGCGGGGCAATGACGGACAGATCCTCTCCGTCCCTGAACAGGTGGTAGGGGGTCTCTATATGGGTACCAATGTGGTTTACCATGTTGATCTCGTGCATGATGTACCACTGGTTTTCCAGCCGGACAACATTGGGGTTAACCTCGTCGGCGCCGATAGTTTTGATGGAAAATTTACGGGCCGCCCCGGCGGGATCGATGATGTGGGTCAAATCGTATAACTTTTTCACTGTCCGGAATCCCCGCCTACTTGTACTCAAGCTGCTGCTTTCCGTGCCGGTTCGGTTTGCGGGTCAGGTTTTCCAGACCCTCCACCTCCAGTACCGCCATTTCAAAAAGGTACAGGGATCTGCAGCCCGGTTCCAGGTGTCCGGACATGACCCGGTCTCCCTCGGATATTACCGTGTGCAGATGGGCGATCCCGTCCACGAT
>JAISWN010000244.1 GCA_031271075.1 Treponema sp. | reverse complement strand
TTCACCACCGCGCTGTGTATGTTATGCAACCCGGATTTTATGGCGAGTTTCCCCGCGAGTAGCAACCCTCCTTTACTTTCGATGCGTTCTGTGGTAGTTTCTATTTTGATCACGTCCTTTCTCCTTGGGTTAAGTTTTTTGTCAATTACACTATATCACAAAAAGGGAAAGGCGTGATCTTTTTTTCACCTGTTGGGTGAAGCCGATTCTCTCGTAATTCCTTGTATTATAAGGACTTAGCGAATTTTCTGTACGGATTCAGGTTAATGAATATGAGAAAACAGGGAAAATTTAACCGCGGAGTTGGAGGGAGTAGGGGATAACAGAGTACAGGGTGTGGAGTAGTGCGCCACGAGGCCGCTTGAATAGCTGACTAGAGCCTGTTCACACTACCGAAACTAGACCTAAAATTGCGTTTTTTTGAGGGAAAGAGTAGCGGAAAAACACCGAAGTAGAGCCCCGGAGAGTTTTCGGATGAAAATTTGGGTCAAAAGCCTCATTTTCAGGTGTCCAAACTTAAGTGTGAACAGGCCCTGAAAATACTTTTCAGCTTGTCCGTCATTTCCCCTTTTCTGGCCGGCTGTCCCCTTTCCCGCGGATCTTCACCCGCCTTTTCGCAGGCCAGGCCGTATTCCGCCGAAAAGTTCCTGAACTCGTTCCGGTAAAAGTTGTCGTAACCCGCCAGGGAAAAGGCGTCCCCGCCCGCCCCAAAGACGGAGTGGTAGCGGCCCGGCTCCTCCCCAAGCTGCAGGCTCCGCACCACGTCCCTGATCCGGCCTATGGATTCTACCGTTTCACTGAAGCTTGTTATCTCAATGATATTGAGTTCCAGGACATCCCCCTCCCCAAAAACCGCGTCCAGGTAACTGACAAAGTCTTTGTAAAGATTGAGATACCGGGGGAAGAAATTTTTGAAGAAAACAATCCGCTCCCGGGCGTTTTTGAGAAAGAATACTTTGGTTATCTTTATGTTTGTGCTGCTGTTGCTGAGTATCTTTGTTTTTGATCTCCGGAAGAGGCGCAGCACTTCTTCTCCCAGTTTCCTGATTACCCTGGTGTTCATCAGGGCGAACCAGAAAAAAGGGATCCGGTTGATCGACTCGAACAGGGCTTCCGATTCGTTTTTTGAAGATTTGATAAGGTAGACGTTACTTTTCATGCTCCCCGATAGCCGCCTCCCCGAGAACCGCCTCCCCGATAGTCGCTTCATCAAGGCCGAAACCTTCGGCGTTTCCCGAGCGGTGATCCCCCGAAGGCTCCACGTGGACCATGATGTCGTAGATCCCTTCCACCCGCTCTTTGATGGCCGTTTCTACCTGGGTAGCGATACGGTGGGCCTTGCTGACCGTCAGGTTGGGGTCTACCTCAATATCAATGTCGATGTCCCACAAACCGGCGATACGGCGCATACGGGTCCGGTGCGGGTTTCCCGCCCCTTCCACCGAATGAACCGCGTCGAACACGGCCAGGTAGGATTCGGTCTCCGCGCTGCCGTCCATCAGCTCCAGGTTGGCCTCGGCAAAGATACCCACTGCGGAACGGATGACCCATACCCCCACCAGGCTGGCGGTGGCGGAATCAATGGAGGCCAGCCCTGTCTCGATGGAAAAACCCAGCCCCGCAAGCACGCCCAGGGAAAGCAGCACATCGCCGGTCATGTTTTTCGCGTTGGCCCGGAGCATGGCTGAATCCGCCTTTTTACCGAAGTAATACTGAACCAGGGCGAGGGCAAGCTTTCCCGCCAGAGAGATCAGGGTGGCGATAATGGCGAGTTTGCCCGGCAGTTCCCGGGGTTCCCCCAGGATAACATTCGCCAGGGAGTTGAGGATAAGCTGGGCTCCGGCGAAAAAGAGGAAAAAGGCGAGCAGGGCGGTGGCCACGGTTTCCGCCCTCCCGTGCCCCCAGGGGTGGCCCCGATCCGCAGGGCGGGAGATAACCCGGGATACCACCAGGGCCATAAGGGCAATCAGTATATCTACCGAGGAATCAATGCCGTCCCCCAGCACGGCCAGGCTGTTCCCCCGTATCCCCGCCCCGATCTTTAGCGCCCCCAGGGCAAGGTTGCCGAAGAGAGCCGCGAGAGAGGCTGCCCGGATAAGAGCCGCCCGGTTTTCAGTCCGGTTTTTTACCGCTCCGGCCATTTTACTATTTTACCTACAGGGATTCAAAGAGGGCGGTATAAAACGAGATGGCCCGGAAGAAGTTATCCAGGGACAGCCGCTCATCGTGGCCGTGAACCCCGCCTGAGTCCGCGGGGGAAAGCTTAAAGGGGCTGAAACGGAAGATCCCCCCGGCAAGATCCCGGTAGTGCCGGGAATCGGTAGTGGCGGTCATGATGAAGGGCAGAACCTCCGCGTCGGGGAACACCCTGTTTACCGCGGATTCCATCTCCTTCCAGCCCGGGCCGGAAAGCCGGGTATGCTCCGGGTTCGGCGGCACCGGATCGTTTCCCATGCCGTAGATCTTTACCGACACCCGCTCATCCCCTATAGCCCTTTTTACAAACTCAATGGCCCCGTCAACCGTCCGGGGTCGCAGGAGCCTCAAGTTTATCACCGCCCGGACTTCCGAGGGCATCACGTTATCCGCGGAACTGCCCGCAAGCTGGGTCATGGCCAGGGTGGTACGGAACATGGCCTCCGCCTGGGGGCCGGTGGCGAAGAGGCTGAAGAAGAGGGGGCCCAGGAGCCGGGGATGGCCCATGGTCAGGGCCGGTACGCCGGAGGCCAGCAGGCTGAGGCGGGAGTAGAAGCTTTCCACCGTGGATATAAGCCGGCAGGGGAAGGGCCGCCGGGAAAGCCGCAGCAGCGCCCTGGCCAGGACGGCGGCGGCCTGTACCCGGGGAGGCTTGGAGGCGTGTCCGGGCTTCTGGGCCGCCGAAAGCTCCAGGCTCAGGAAGCCTTTTTCCTCGATGCTGAAAAGGGCCAGGGGCTTCTCCACCCCCGGTATCTGGTTCAGGACTACCGAACTCCCCTCGTCCAGAACCCAGGAAAAGCGGAGGCCCTTTTCCCTGAACCACCCGGCGGATCTCATGGCCCCGGTTATGCCGGTCCGCTCCTCATCGCCGCCAAAGGCAAACCAGATGTCCCGCCTGGGCCGGAAACCCCGCCGGGCAAGCTCCTCCGCCGCTTCCAGCAGGGCCACAAGGATCCCCTTCATGTCCTGGGTTCCCCGGCCGTATACAAAGCCGTCCTTCAATTCCGCGCCAAAGGGATCGCAGGTCCACTTCTCCTTTTCCACGGGAACCACGTCGTAATGGGCCAGTACCAGAACCGGGGCTTCGGTACCGGGCCCAATCCCCGGCCAGCGGTACAGCACCGAGTAGGGGCTCAAAACCCGGCGTTCCGTAGCCCGGTGAAAAGAGGGGTAAGATTCGGCAAGAAAATCCTGAAAGCGCCTCAAAGGCGCCTCGGCTTCCCTGTCCCCCTCCCCGGCGCCCCTGGGCCAATCGGTTTTGATACGGATGGCATCGCGGAAACGCCGGACCGCATTCTCCTGTTCCATAAATTGAATATAACATTACACCCCTGATTTTGCATACGATACCCTGTTGAGTTTTTCTCAAAACCCGGTTAGTTTTAGAAAAGCCTCTGTTGAGACTGCCGGAAAAGTCTTCAAACGGCTCAACAACCACTATATATGGTGTATTTGTGCCAACTACACGCTATATATAGCGTCTTAACACCTTGAAACGGACTTATTCGACGGCCTCGCTACCTTGATAAAAGCTGGAGGAATAATGGGTCATTGCGTGGTTGCCGAGGCGGAAGCTGTTCTGGATAAGGAATACCCCGTACTGGACAAGGGTTTTGTGCGGCTGGTGGACTACCTGGGGGGGGATCAGCGGGTGGTTCAGGCCGCCAGGGTATCTTACGGTGAGGGAACCAAGGCTTACCGGGAGGATGCGGCGCTTATCGACTACCTTCTGCGGCATGAGCATACCAGCCCCTTTGAGCAGGTGGTACTTACCTTTCACGTTAAACTCCCCATCTTCGTGGCCCGGCAGTGGATACGGCACCGTACCGCCAGGGTGAACGAAATTTCCGGCCGCTATTCGGTGATGGGAAACGAATTCTACATTCCCCCCCCGGAAGACGTGGCCTTGCAGAGCGGGGACAACAAACAGGGCCGTTCGACGGAAGCCCTGGAAGCGGGGCAGGCGGAGGCGGTACGGAAGGCCCTGGAAGCGGGCCAGCGGGAAGCTTACAGGGCTTACAGCGCCCTGGTGGAGCAGGGTATCGCCAGGGAACTTGCCCGGATAAACCTGCCTCTTTCCCTCTACACCGAGTGGTACTGGCAGATCGATCTCCATAACCTGTTTCACTTTCTGAAACTCCGGCTGGATCCCCACGCCCAGAAGGAGATACGCCTCTACGCCGAAGTGATCTTCGATATCGCCAAAAAGATCGCCCCCTGCTGCTGCGATTCCTTTGAGCGTCACGTCCTGGAGGCGGTGAGTTTTTCCCGGGAGGAATTCGCGGAACTCAAGTCCCGCCTTGCCGGATGTCCCGGGGGCGCCGGTGAAGGAAAACCGCCGGACAAGGACCCGGCCTCCGCCCTTACGGGTAAGGCCCTGGAGCGTTTTGAGACAAAGCTGGAAACAGGGAGGCAGTTATGAAAGGTATTCGCCCGGTGAGTATTGCCAACGCCCAGGCAATGACCGATATTTATAATTATTACGTGCTCAACACATCGGTTACCTTTGACGAGGAGCCGTTGAGCCGGGAGGCCATGGAGAACCGTATCCGGGCTTTTACCCCCCGGTACCCCTGGTTCGTCTGGGAGGAAGAGGGGGAACTTGCCGCCTACGCCCACGCCCACCGGTGGCATGAACGGACCGCCTACAGCCTTTCCGTGGAGGACACGGTTTACGTCAAACCGGGCTTCCAGCGGAGGGGGATAGGCAGGGCGCTTCTTGGCATGGTGCTTGAGGAGTTAAGGAAACAGGGCTTCCACGCGGTAATGGCGGTTATCACGGTTCCCAACGAGGGGAGCGTGGGGCTCCACGAGGGCCTGGGGTTTAAGAAAGCCGGCCACTTTTCCGAAATAGGCCGGAAGATGGGCCAATGGCGGGATGTGGGTTACTGGGAGCTTATCTTAGACGCGCCCGGTGAAGGAGTATAGCGGTGAATTATCCCTTGGTTGTTTTTTGGACCTCTTTTCTGTCCTTCCTTCCCATATCGGAGCTTAGGGGGAGCATTCCCTTTGCCGTGGCAAACGGCGTCCCCTGGTATATCGCTTACCCCTACGCGGCGGCCCTTAACGCCCTGGTAGCCCCGGCCTGTTGGATCTTTCTCTCTACCCTGCACAAACTCTTTCTTAAAATGGCCTGGTACGAGGGGCTTTTTAACCGTTTCGTGGAACGGGCCAGGGAAAAACTCCGGGGCGGCGTGGAAAAGTGGGGCTGGGTAGGGGTGGCCCTGTTTGTCGCCATCCCCCTGCCGGTTACCGGCGCCTGGACCGGTACCCTGGGGGCCTGGGTTTTTGGCATGGACAAGCGCCACACCATGATCGCGGTTATTCTGGGGGTCTTCTGCGCCGGAGCCATCGTCACCATGGTAACGATCCTGGGGGTACAGGCGCTGAGTTTCTTTATCAAAAGAATGTAGGCACGGAGGCTTTCCCAAAAGTTTATCTCTTGGAAAAGGAGCCTTGGGCTTTATAGATTACATAAAATTGTCGATATTTTATATTGAGTTTGTCTGGGATATGGGGTATTGTAGTGCTCAAACGGCTAATTTTTGTATTATTGTTTGCCGCTATTTTTGTCTCTATTTGTGCAGCCCAGGCACAGCTTCGGAATTTTCATCAGGAAGGCCCGGCTTCACAGGATATTCAGACCGAGCAGTTCACCGCCAGCCACCCCAGCTTGCCCTTGGGGACTCAGTTACAGGTTATAAATCCCAGGAATAATAGACAAGTTATCGTAACCATTACGGGCCGTATACCCGCCAGCGAAGGCCGTATTGTGGATCTTTCCCAGGGCGCGGCGAAAAGCCTGGGCTTTCCCGAAACCGGCCGGTCTCCGGTAATTCTCCAGGTTGTGGACACCCGGCGTACTCCGGCCCGCCCGGCCCCGGCGCCCGAGCCGCCGCCTCC
>JAISWN010000220.1 GCA_031271075.1 Treponema sp. | reverse complement strand
CCGCTGGCCCTGATTAGGGGTTATACCGAGGCGCTTAAAGACGGCGTTACCGATGATCCGGTTTCCCGTATTAACGCCATGAATATTATCATTTCAAAGGCGGATCAGCTTGAGGGCATGATAAACGATCTGCTTGAATTTGTACGGATGGATACCGGAGAATGGAGGAACCGTTTACAAGGGGTAAACCTTGGCGAATTCCTGAAAACTTTTGCCCGGCGTATCAGTCTGGATGCGGAATTGTTTCATTACCATACGGTGACAGATATAACGCTGCCTTCTTCCCTCTCTGTCCCTCTCGATGAGCGTCTTGTTGTCCGGGCGCTTGAAAATCTCGTCAACAACGCTATCCGCTATACCCCCGATGGGACGACCATCCGGTTTGGCGCGGCATTGGTTGAAAACGCCGTCCATATAACGATAAGCGATAACGGTCCCGGTATAAGTAAAAATGATCTGCCCCATGTTTTTGAGGCGTTTTACCGGGGCAGTTCATCCCGCCGGGAAGAAGGCATGGGATTAGGTTTATCAATTGTAAAATGGGTGATTACTTCTCACGGCTGGTCGATTGCGGTTACATCAGGTCAAAACATTGAGGATACCGTTGTCGAAACCTGTTTTACGATTACCATTCCATTGCAAGGATAGTTCTTAAGAAATTATTTTTTTCCTCATTTTGCAGGTTTGTCCCATTTATTGACCGCTTTGGCGGGCTTATCCTTTCCCCATGGAACACGGAAACGGGGTCCCGGATACCCCACTGCATACCCTCATCCCCTTGGCCGATTTCAAAGCCGTTCTGGGCCTTGATGACCGGGAAAATGCTTTAAGCTGTTATTGCCTTATCACGGCAACTTTCACCATTGAGCAATACTGCAAGCGGCGGCTAATCCGCCTACGCCGGAGCGGTGGTCACGGCGTTAGGGGAAAATCCCACCCTGGGCGGTGCTGCCAGCCGGAAAGATCCCTGTTACACGGCATAGTGCAACGGGCGGGGTTAGGCGTTACCGATATTGACTGCTCAACCATTCCGGTAACGCTCACCTTTGCCCGGCTAAAGAAAAACATTTGGGCGGAACTTTCGGAACTGGTAACGGCGTACCGCTGTCATCTTGAGTGCGCCCCTGAAAAACCGCTTGTTTTTGCCCATTCGCCGTATCAGGCGGAACCTCTGCATGATGATGATTATTCCTATACCTTTACCGGGGAACACATTTTTTACCTGCGGAAAACGGCACGGCTTAAAATCAACCTCCCGGTTTCCTTAGAGAAACAGGAAATCTGGCGATATGAGGAAGCTCCGGTTTTGTATGATGAATTTCTTCAATTCCATTACCGGATTATTGAACCGGGAGGGAAGGAACGGGCGGTAGTGTACGCTGATAACATAGACACGCAAGAGGAAGCGGAAAGCCGCCTTGCGTATGAGGGAGGGCCTTTTGCGTATTCCGCTTATGACGTAACAACCCACCATGACCGGGCCATTTTGACAGTAAACAAAGAAGCTGACGGGGATGTATACAAAGCCGCTATTTATGGCCGGCCTATTGTCCTTGATATTAACCGTTCCTGTTTCCTGCGGAATGAAGAAAGCATAGCCGCTTATGGGACGGTGGCCCTGAACGTAACAGGATCTTATTTCTCGGAACATGAGATTGACGGCCTTTACCAGGAAATGGGGACAGTGAGTAAATATATTCCGGAATTAGTTTACGGCAAGCTGGAAAAACCAGCTCTCGCGGGCTTAAGCTGCATTGTTTCCGATAAATTACTGTATAGATTTTTGGGCCCATGATTTATTGCAAATAAGCGCATACCCAAAAAACCTGCTCGTGCGAGGGGGACTGGACGGGACAAGGATACGCCGGTTACACCTTTTCACAAGACAACAGGCTTTCCTGCCCATGTTTCTTCTCTTGCTACTGGGTATCGCCGACCTGTGTTTGGGCGCGGGCAAGACCCGCCCCGGCTTCGGTATAGGCCGGGTTGATCCGCAAAGCCTCCTGGTAGGCTTCCACGGCAGGCCGGTAATCCCCGACCGATTCCCGGACACTGGCAAGGCGGTACCACCAGAGGGCCAGCCCCGGTTCCAGCCGTACCGCGGTGGTGTAGGCTATATCTGCGTGCCGGTACTTCCCGCTGAGCCGGAAGATCTCTCCGATGAAAAAATAGGCTACCGAACTCCGTTCACCCTGGGGGACGGCGTTGACGTAACCCTGCATAGAGGCCAGGGAGCGCTTGTAATCGTCAAGGTAGAAGTACGCCTCCCCCATAGTCTCCAGGATCCGGTAATCGTTGGCGTACAGCCTGAGCCCCTGCTCGCCCCAGGCAAGGGCCTCCTGGTATTTCCGCTGCCGGAGGAGGGTCCAGGTGATAGCCGCGTAGGTATCCCTGTTGGCCGCGTTACGGGAAACTTCCTCCTGGCAGATGCGGACCACCTCGCCGTAATGGGCCTCCGCCTCCTCCATGCGGCCGGCGGCCTCAAGGTTTCTGCCCGTCCGGTAATGCTGCATCGCCGTAAGGGGCGCGGTTCCGGCTTCCTGGGGAAAAAGGGGAAAGACATACCAGACAAGAAGAAACGGGACTAAGGCGTAAAACCGCATACCCTAAATAATGCCCTTACCGCCTTGCTTATGCAAGACCGTAACTATTGCCGCTATATGTCAATAACAGTTTTGCAGGGATAGCTCGAAATAAAACCTTGGTTTTTTCGAGCTGAGGGGTGTAAGCGGACTTGTGGAGTAAGTCCGACCCCTCGTTCAATCAACAACCCCGCAAGCAGCGGGGTATTAAACCTCCTCGGCACGAATAAAAAGCCCCGCAAAAAAACCGCCAAAGCGGGGTTTTGCGGGAGGGGTAGCGGCAAAGGAGCTATGCAAGAAGTTCGTTTATAGACGCGGCTGCCCGGCGGCCTTCCCCCATGGCAAGGATCACGGTGGCGGCGCCCAGAACGATATCGCCCCCGGCGTAGACCCGATCCAGGGATGTCTTTTGCCCCTGGTTTACCACGATGCGGCCCCGTTTGTCGGCGGTAAGGCCCTTGGTGGTCCGGGTAAGGAGGGGGTTGGGCTCGTTGCCCAGGGCAACGATGACCGTGTCGCAGTCGAAGACGTATTCCGAGCCGGGAATAGGCACCGGGCTCCGGCGGCCCGAGGCGTCGGGCTCCCCAAGCTGGAATTTCTGGAGTTCCATGCCCCTTGCCCTTCCCTTGTCATCCCCCAGGATCCGGTTGGGGTTCCGCAGAAAGTTGAAGACGATCCCTTCTTCCATGGCGTGTTCCACCTCTTCCGCCCTGGCGGGCATCTCGTCCCGGGTACGGCGGTAGATAACGTGAACCTGTTCCGATCCCAGGCGCAGGGCCATACGGGCGGCATCCATGGCCACATTCCCCCCCCCGATAACCGCGGCAATCCGGGACCGGTAGGAGGGGGTGGCGGCCCTGGCGGCGTCGTAAGCCTTCATCAGGTTGGCCCGGGTAAGGTACTCGTTGGCGCTGACCACCCCCACAAGGTTTTCCCCGGGGATACCGAGGAATTTGGGAAGCCCCGCCCCGGCCCCGATGAACACCGCGTCGAAGCCGTCTTCCTCCAGCAACTCTTTTACCGGGCGGGTACGGCCCGCCAGGAAGTTCGTCTCGATCCTGACCCCCATTTTTACCAGGCCCTCCACCTCCGCCTGGACGATACTCTTGGGAAGCCGGAATTCGGGGATGCCATAGACCATGACCCCGCCGGGTTTGTGAAAAGCCTCGAATATGGTTACCCCGTGGCCTGCCCGGGCAAGGTCGGCCGCCGCGGTGAGCCCGGCGGGACCAGAGCCGATAACCGCCGCCTTCTTCCCCGTGGCCGGTTTTACGGCGGGGACGCTTACCTTGCCCTGCTCCCGTTCCCAGTCCGCCACAAAACGTTCCAGCCGGCCGATAGCCACCGCCTTTTCCGGGTTTTTAAGGCTCTTGCCCAGGGTACACTCCGCCTGGCACTGTTTT
>JAISWN010000191.1 GCA_031271075.1 Treponema sp. | reverse complement strand
CGGACCAACGATTCCGCGTCCACCTATGTGAACGCCCAGATCTACGAAACCCTGTACCGCCTGCCCCCGGCTACCACCGAGTATACCTGCCTTCTGGCGGAAAGCCTGCCGGTTTTTTCCGCCGACGGCCTTACGGCCAGCATAAAGCTGCGGGAGGGCATCAAGTTTCACGACGGCACTCCCTTTAACGCCGAGGCGGTAAAACACACCATCAGTCTTATTAAAGACCCCAAATTTGGTTCCGCCCGGGCCTCTATCGCCTCTTCGATAGCCGAGGTCGAGATAGTGGATAACTACAACATCAGGCTCCGCCTGAGCTACCCCGATGGCGTACTTACCGCGAAACTGGCCCATACCAACGCCGCCATTGTTTCCCCCACGGCGCAAAAGAAGCAGGACCTCATGGTAAATCCCGTGGGTACCGGGCCCTATAAATTCGTCAGATCCGTTTCCGGTTCCAATGTGGTACTTACCCGCAACGATGATTACCACGGCAAAAAGCCGGTAATAAAAGACGTAACCATGACCATTATCACCGAGGAATCCACCGCCCTTTCCCGCATGGAAACCGGGGAGGCGGACTTCCTGGCGGATCTTTCGGTTCCCAGCATAGGCAGGGCAAGGCGGATGAACAACGTTACTGTGGGAACCTCCGACAGCGCCCGGATGTACTATTTTGCTACCCGCCCGAATTCCTGGGTAAACCCCCTCATGGCAAACCTCAATTTCCGTATTGCCATTGCCAAGGCCATAGATCGCAAGGGTTTTGTAGACTACATCGTTGAAGGCTACGGCATCGTGGCCCACAGCATCATGGGCCCCCAAATTTACGGGTACGATTCCAGGGCTGCCGCCGGTTATGCCTATGACCCCGAGGGGGCCAAAAAGATAATCGCCGATAACGGCTGGGCAAACGAAGAGATACTTTTTCTGGTTCCCACCACCCCGGTGTATACCCCCATGGGGGAATATATCCAGGCAAACCTGAAAGCCGCGGGTTTCAATAACATTAAAATAGAGGCCATAGACTGGAGTTCCTGGCTTACCGAATCCCAGGTGAAGAACCGTTTTGACATCACCCTGGGGGGCTGGTCCAACGTTACCCGGGACGGGAGCGAGCTTTTTGAACCGAACTGGCACAGTACCAACAGTTCCAAACGGTACTTCATTGACTCCCCCGAACTGGACGCCCTGATCATAGCCAGCAAGACGACTTCCGTTGAGACGGATCGCATCAAAAACCTGCGCCTGGCCGACGAGCTTATGATGAACCAGGTATACACCATTCCCCTGTACCACGCCAGCAACGTGTTTTGTTACAACAACAAGTACGCGAATATTAACCGTGACGCGGGGGGGACTTTCTACGTGCGTGACTTTACGGTGAAGTAGGAACCCCTTTGATGGATGAAGCGCTGCTGGAGGTCAAGGATCTACAGGCTCTGTTCCGGGTGGGAAAACGGGAATATCCCGTACTGCATAGGCTTAGCTTCCATGTGGGAAAGCGGGAAACGGTCTGCATGGTGGGGGAAAGCGGCTGCGGAAAAAGCGTAACTACCCTGGCGTTGATGGGCCTTTTGCCGAACAACGGGAAGGTAGCCGGGGGCAGTATCCGCCTGGACGGGCAGGAACTGACCGGCCTTTCCCGCCGGGACTGGGGGGCCTTGCGGGGCAGAAAAATGGGAATGGTGTTTCAGGAACCCATGACCGCCCTCAACCCCCTGCTCACCGTGGAGAGGCAGCTCACCGAGGGGTTGCGGCTCCACCGGGGTATGGACAAGGCGGCGGCGCGTAAGTATGCCATAGAATGTCTTGAGACGGTGGGGATCTCCAATCCCGACGAGCGTATGCGCCAGTTTCCCTTTCAAATGTCCGGCGGCCTGCGCCAGCGGGTAATGATAGCCATGGTGCTGGCGGTAGAGCCGGAACTTTTTATCGCCGATGAGCCTACCACCGCCCTGGACGTTACTATCCAAAAACAGGTGCTGGTACTGCTCAACCGGCTGAAAAAAAACATGGACGCGGGCATCCTTTTTATCACCCACGATCTGGGGGTGGTGGCGGAAATTGCCGACCGGGTAGTGGTGCTGTACGCCGGTTACAAGGTGGAGGAGGGGCCGGTGCGGGAGGTTTTCCAGAACCCCCGCCATCCCTATACCCGGGGCCTCCTTTCCTGCGTTCCCAACATTGATGACGATACCGCTGTGATTCGTGCCATCCCGGGCGCCCTGCCCAATATCACCGAAGATATTCCCGGCTGCCGGTTTCATCCCCGTTGTCAAAACGTTATGGATTGTTGCCGCAAAACTATTCCAGAAGAACTTCCCTGTGGCGCGCCGGGGCATTTTGTTTCCTGCTTTTTGGAAAGGGAGGGGAGCCGATGAAGGAAAAACAGGCCCTTATGCAGCTCCGGCGGGTAAAGAAATATTTTCATATCCGCCACGGAGTCCGCCTGCGGGCGCTGAACGATATAAACTTTATTTTGTATGAAGGTGAAAAATTCGGGGTGGTGGGTGAAAGCGGCTGCGGCAAATCAACCCTGGGCCGGGTTATGCTTCAGCTATACCCCCCCAGCGGCGGCGATTGCCTTTATTACGGCCGTTCCCTTGTTGAACTATGCCCGGCGTATCTGAAAAAAGAAATAAGCCGTCTCTTGATCCTGCAAAAAAAAGCGAAACGTTACAACGACAGAATGACTGCCGCGCAGAAGGGTTCTCCGGCGGTTTACGAGAAGGCCCGCAAGATGAACCACCGTTACTTGAGGGAGGGCAGTAAAACGGTGGGTTCCCTTATACTGTGCGAAAACCTTCCCCGGATTCAGAAGATCTTTTTAAAAGCCCACCGGGCAACCTGCAAGGCCCACCGGCTTTTTGCCCTTGCCGCGCGGCTTGAAGCAAAGGCGGGAAAGCGGGAAGAAAGGAGACGGCCGCCCGGAGATCTACGGCAAAAGGCCGAATCCTTCCGCGCATCCGCCCGGCTTTACGCGGAGGAAGCGGCGGCCCTGCGGGACGAAGCCTTTGCCTTTCGGGGAAAAAACATCAAGGCCGCCCTGTCGCCCCGCGCTCTGGAGAAGGAATATCAGGCCAGGCTGGACGCCAATTACGAGACCGGCGTCAGCCTTTCCAAACTGACAGGCCGGGAGCTGCGGAGGCTGCGCGAGGAAATGCAGATGGTTTTTCAGGATCCTTCGGCGAGCCTTGATCCGCGCCAGTCCGTGGGGAAGGCCATTGAGGAACCCTTTAAAATACACTCCCGGCTTTCCCCCCTGGAACGCAAGGCAAAGGTGATGGCCCTGCTTGACCGGGTCGGCCTCAAGAAGGAACACTATTACTATTTCCCCAACGCCCTCAGCGGAGGGCAGAAACAACGGGTATGTATTGCCCGGGCCATTGCCACCAATACCCGCTTCGTGGTGCTGGACGAGTCCCTTTCAGCCCTGGATGTATCCGTACAGGCCCAAATTTTGCAGCTCCTCAATGAGTTAAGCGGCGATGGGCGTACCTATCTCTTTATCACCCACGATCTGGGAGTGGCCAAGTATTTCTGCGACCGGATCATGGTGATGTACCTGGGCTGCGAGTGCGAGCTTGCCGATGCCCGAACCCTCTTTGAGGAGCCCCTCCATCCCTACACCCGTTCCCTCCTCGCGGCGGTTCCCCGCCCGGTAGTGCGGGAGGTGAACTATGAGCTTTCCGTGCTGGAGGGAGAGGTTCCCAGCGCCCTCTACCCTCCCGCCGGATGCCCCTTCCACACCCGCTGCGACAGGTCCGGCGAGATCTGCGAAAAGGAAAAGCCGGAATTGCGGGAGTGGAAAAGCGCCCATTTTGTGGCCTGTCATCTTTACGCCGCCCCGCCGGAGAGCGCTTCCGGAGCGGATGAAAACTGAAAAACATAACGAGGAAAACATGCGTTTCGATCCTACTTTTTCCCCCTATCCTTCCCGGCGCTACCCTATTTACGCCCGGGAGGGCATGGTTGCCGCATCTTCGCCCCAGGCCGCCGCCGCCGGCCTTGAAGCCCTGCGGGCGGGGGGCAGCGCCGCCGACGCTGCGGTTGCCGCCGCCGCGGCTCTGACGGTGGTGGAACCGACAGCCAACGGTATCGGGAGCGACGCCTTTGCCATTGTCTGGTCCGGCGGCAAACTCCATGGCCTTAACGCCAGCGGGACAGCCCCCCTCGCCATTTCCATTGAAAAGATCCGGCAGGACTACGGGGCGGTGGAAAAGATACCCCTCTCAGGCTGGGCGCCGGTGATGGTCCCCGGAGCCCCGGCGGCCTGGGCCGCGTTAAACGAGCGGTTTGGCCGCCTCCCCCTGGGCAAGGTTTTGGCGCCCGCCATACAGTACGCCCGGGAAGGCTGCCCTTTCGCCCCGAACCTTGCCGGCGCTTTTGTCCGTTCCGCCGGGCGTTTTAAAGCCCAGAGGGACGATCCTGTCTTTGCGGAATGGTGGAAGACCTTCATGCCCTCCGGGGAGAAGCCCCGGCCGGGAGATACCCTGATCCTTAAGAACCACGGGGATACCCTCGAGGCCATCGCCGACACCCGGGGGGAGGCCTTTTACCGGGGGGAATTGGCGGATCGCATAGTGGCCGACAGCCGGGAGTTCGGCGGATATTTTTGCCGGGAAGATTTTTCAAACTACCACCCCGAGTGGGTTGGGCCGGTTTCGGTGAATTACCGGGGTTACGATGTTTGGGAACTGCCCCCCAACGGCCAGGGGATATGCGCCCTCCTGGCCCTCAATATCCTCAAGGAGTTTTCCTTTATCCAGCGGGAAAGCGCCGATACCTTTCACAAACAGTGGGAGGCCATGAAACTGGCCTTCAGCGACGCCCTTGCCCATATCACCGATCCCCGTTTTATGACGGAGGATTACCGGGAATGGCTTCGCCCTGAATACGGCGCCAAGCGCTCCCGGGAAATCGGAAACACCGCCGCCCTGCCCAAGACAAGCCCTCCCAAAAGCGGCACGGTGTACCTCTGCGCCGCCGACCGGGAAGGGGGGATGGTTTCGTATATCCAAAGCAACTACATGGGTTTCGGCAGCGGCGTAGTGGTGCGGGATACCGGCATAGCCCTGCAAAACCGGGGCGCCGATTTTTCCCTGGACCCTCGGGCCCCCAACTGCCTCGCTCCGGGCAAAAAAAGCTATCACACCATTATTCCTGGATTTCTGACCAGGGACGGCCAAGCCATCGGCCCCTTTGGTGTCATGGGCGGCTATATGCAGCCCCAGGGCCATGTGCAGGTGGTAACGAACCTCCTGGACTTCGGCCTTAACCCCCAGCAGGCCCTGGACGCCCCCCGTTGGCAGTGGATCGGGGGCCGTTCCTTTTCCGTTGAAGACCGCTTTAACGCCGAAATAGCCCGCACCCTGGCCTCCCTGGGCCACGAGGTGAATATCTCCCTTGCCAATACCGTCTTTGGCCGGGGGCAGATGATTCTCCGGCTGGAAAACGGCGTCCTCGTGGGCGCCACCGAAAGCCGCACGGACAGTAATATTGCCTGCTGGTGAAGGCGCGATTGGCGGTAAAGCGGGTAGACCCGTGACCCGGCCAGCCGGACCATCTATATATACAGTGCGAACACTGCCTACGAACCATAGCATTTTAAATATCCTCGAAAAAAACCGGGAATTCACTTGACAAAGCAATTTGATTCGGATAAATTCCTACTAATTTGGTTGGCTTAATAACTTATAAATACAAAGTATTTAGTATGTTATTATGGATCCCGCAAGTCACCTGGTTGACTCTAAAAAACTTCGAGGAGGCATAGAATGAAGGCGTCAAAAAAGATCGTATCCCTGGTCTTGATTCTGTTGGCAGCGGCCGGCTCTGTATTTGCCGGCGGTGGGAAGGAGAAGCCCGTAGCGGCGGCGAATGTATCCGGCGGCGGGGTTCTTACGATACAAAATGAAGCCGCGGTGGCTACTGTGGATTTCCACGGGAGTTCCGATGCAAGCTCCCTGGGGGCCATGCGGCTTATCGGGGAGGGGCTCTACTACCTGGACGGCAACGATGTGTTCCAGCTTGGACTGGCGGAATCCGCCTCCAAGAGTCCCGACGGCCTTACCCTGACCTACAAGATTCGGGACGCCAAATGGTCCGACGGCTCGCCCCTTAGCGCCCAGGACTTTGTGTACGCCTGGCGCAGGTTGGGGAACCCCGCCACGGCCGCCCCCTACAGGTGGCTCCTCAATACAGCGGCCATAGAAAATTCCCAGGACGTAATCGCCGGAAAACAGCCCCCGGAAGCCCTGGGGGTCAGGGCCCTGGACGACAAAACCCTGCAAGTTACCCTGAGTTCCCCGGTGGCCTTTATCGAGGGGCTTTTCAATTTCCCCGCCTTTTTCCCCCTAAAGGAGTCCTTTGTGAAGGCCCAGGGGTCCAAATTCGCCACCTCCCCGGAAACGGTGCTTTCCATCGGGCCTTATAAAATTACCCGGTTCGAACCCAACGCGGAGGTGGTGGAGACGGTAAAGAACCCCTTCTACTACCGGGCCCGGGACGTCAAGCTGGACGGCATCCGGTACCAGACGATCAAGGATCTCCAGCAGGCGGCTTTGGCCTACCAGTCGGGGATTATCGATGTCATTCCCCGGCTTTCCGGTGAGCAGATAGACCTTTACCGGGACGATCCTGAGTTCCGCTCGGAATTGAGCGGGCGGGTCTACTACCTTACCCCAAACATCAAGGCGAACAAGTACCTGGCCAACCACAACCTCCGCCGGGCCCTTGCCGTGTCCATCGACCGGGACGCCCTGGTAAAGAACATTATCCGGAACGGGGCCGCTCCCGCCGAGTACCTGGTAGCCCGCGGGCTCGCCAAAGCGCCGGATGATAATTCCGACTTCCGGGACGGGGAAGCCGGGGTGGGGGACGAACTTCACTACAAGCCCGCGAAGGGCCTTGAGTACTGGAACAAGGCCAAGCAGGAATTGGGGGTGGATAAACTTACCTTCAGCATTATTCACGAAGATGGGGAGTTCTTCGTGAACGTATCCCAGTTTATCCAGGCCCAGCTCCAGTCGAACCTGCCGGGCTTGAGTATAACGATCCTGTCCATGCCCAAGAAGAGCCACACCGACAAATATTACGGCGGGGATTTTGAGCTGGCCCTGCACCGTTGGGGCCCGGACTACCGGGATCCCCAGACCTATACGGATCTGTGGCTTTCCGGCCAGCATCCCTCCTACGCGAACAAGGAATACGATGCCATCGCCATTTCCGCGTCCGGTGGCGAGCTTGCCAGGAACCCGGTTAAACGGTTCCACGAGCTGCGCCGGGCGGAGCAGATCGTCCTGCGGGATGTGGGAACCATCCCCCTGTTCCAGGACGGGATGGCCTCTCTGCTCAAGTCCTATGTCACCGGGGCCGAATACCACGGGGTCCAGGGCGGAACTACTTACCTTTGGGCGACCAAAAGCCCAGCCGGCCTGGCCGGGCGCTGACACCGCAGGATATCCGCGGCGGATTTTTCCGCCGCGTTACCCCAGGTACATGAGGGCCCGCTCATTTCCGCGCGGGTCCTTGCCAATTTTTGGAGGAATAAACATGAGCCGGGACATTTCCCTGGAAAAATCCGGTGCGTACAGGAAAAGTTTTCTTGCGAACAAAGAATATATCCTGCGCATGAACGGTGTAACCAAATCGGGCATAGATGGGACCGCCCCGGCCTATACCGGACCGGTAAATACCCCCGAGGCGTTCTCCTATGAACTCAAAGCCGGGGAGATCACCGCCCAGGCCCAATCGGGGAGATGCTGGCTTTTTGCCGCTACCAATGTCATGCGCCTGGAGGTGATGAAAAAATGCAATCTGGAAAATTTTGAACTTTCCCAGGCTTACCTCTTTTTCTGGAGCAAGTTTGAACGGGCAAATTTTTTTCTCGACGCTATTCTGAACACCCTGGACGCGGAAAGGGACAGCCGGCTTTTAGCCTGGCTCCTGCAGGCGCCTTTTTCCGATGGCGGCCAGTGGGATATGGTAATGGCCCTGGTGGAAAAGTACGGCCTTGTTCCCAAGACGGTTATGCCCGAATCCTTCCACTCAGGCGCGAGCCGGCCGTTTAATAAATACCTTACCGTCAAGGCCCGGGAATTCGCAAAAGAACTGCGGGAAGCCTTCAAGGCCGGGGAAAGCCGGGAAAGCCTTGAGGCGCGAAAGGATAAAATGCTTGAAACCTTTTTCAGAATGCTCTGTATTGCCTTTGGCCCGCCCCCCGAGCGTTTTGATTTTGAGTGCCGGGGCAGGGAAGATGAAGGCGAAAAAAAAGAGAACGGGGAAGATAACGGGGAAAACCCCGCCCCCAAATCCATAATAAACCGGGGTAGATTTACCCGCGACCTTGGGATCACCCCGCAGGAGTTCTACCGGAAGTATGTGGGGGACAAGTTCGGTGATTACGTCAGCCTGATCAACTCGCCGACAGACGATAAGCCCTTTTTCGATACTTTTACTGTTACCTACCTGGGAAACGTAGCCGGGAAGTGGGTACACTACCTCAACCTGCCCATAGAAAACCTTAAACGGGCGGCTCTGGCCCAGCTCGATTCCGGTGAGGCGGTCTGGTTCGGCTGCGATGTGGGCCAGATGCACAACACCGAGCATGGCCTTATGAGCCTGGATAGCATTGATGTGGAAACCCTTTTCGACACCACCTTCCCCCTGGACAAGGCTGCCCGTCTGGATTACGGCGAAAGCCGCATGAATCACGCCATGGTCTTTACGGGGGTCAACGTGGTGGACGGCGTCCCCAACCGCTGGAGAGTCGAAAACAGTTGGGGTGACGCCAGGGGCGAAAAAGGCCGCTTCCGCATGTCCGACAAATGGTTTGATGAATTTGTTTACCAGGTAGTGGTGAATAAAAAATTTCTCAGCCCGGAGGAACTGGCAGCCCTGGAAAAGAAACCCACCGTGCTCAAACCCTGGGATCCGATGGGTTCTTTGGCCTGAATATTAAAGT
>JAISWN010000186.1 GCA_031271075.1 Treponema sp. | reverse complement strand
CAACAATATCTTAAAAAAAACCAGAAAATCAAGGGAAAATTCAAAAAAAAATGGCTGACATTGCGTCACGAAAGTTCGTGAAAGGAGGAAATAGGAGAAACCTTTCGAAATGACCTCATAAGACCGTCGAAACACGGGAGTTGGCTTAATAATGCGGAGGTAGAATTGTCCGCGGGGGAAAAACCGCCGTCCTTCCCGCAAAAACCACGATTTATAGGCTGCCTGGGGAAAGATTAGGGGGATTTTTGGACAAACCCGCAGATCTTTATTTACCCTTCATTTATTTAATACTATACTTTGTTTGAAACTGGAAATATTTAAATATCCGGGCGGCTTTCCCAAGACTTCAGTTTTTGGGAAATGTTCCCGGTTTTAATACTTTGAGCCGGTTCCAAAACCCGGCTGGTTTTGGACTGGTTCCTGGAAGGGAGATGTAAAATGGCGCAAAAAGGAAAGGGGAAAGCGAAAGAAGATACCGGCGCGGCCGGCGGTAACGGCAAGAAGCGTTTAATCGGAACCGTAACGCCCGTGGGCGCGCTACGGGGAAAGGGAAGCCTGAAAGAAGATACCGGCGCGGCCGGTGGTAACGGCAAGAAGCGTTTAATCGGAACCGTAACGCCCGTGGGCGCGTTGCGGGGAAAGGGAAGCCTGAAAGAAGATACCGGCGCGACCCCCGCGGCCGACGGTAACGGCAAGAAGCGTTTAATCGGAACCGTAACGCCCGTGGGCGCGCTGCGGGGAAAGGGAAGCCTGGGGGTAGGCGAGTTCCCCGATTTGGCCGAATTCGCCCGGTTTTGCAAAAAAACCGGGGTGGGGCTTATCCAGCTATTGCCGGTAAATGACACGGGCTACTTCAGCGCCCCCTACTTTGCCCTTACCGCTTTCGCCCTTCATCCCCTGTACCTGCGGATTGAGGATCTGGAGGAGTACAAAAACGCCGGGGAAGCGATCAGGGGGAAGATCGCCAAAGCCGGATCGGCCTTTGAAAAGGAGGCGCGCTTTCCCTACTACCAGATCCTTAAAACCAAGATGGGTATACTTCGGGATCTCTACGCCGCTAACAAGGCAAATATAGCGAAAAAGGCCGCCCCCGGCGGCTCCCTGGCTGCCTGGATCGGGCGGAATCCCTGGGTAAAGGAATACGCCGTGTACCGCCAGCTAAAGGAAGCCAACGGGGAAAAGAGCTGGAAGGATTGGAAAACCCACCGGGAAGTGTCCGCCGCGGATATTGAGGCCCTCTGGAATGAGGGGAGGCTGAGGGACGAGCATGTTTTTTGGGCCTGGCTGCAGGAAGCCCTGGACGGGCAGTTCAGCAAGGCCGCCAAAGCCGTGGCGGATGAGGGGATCCTTCTGGAAGGGGATATCCCTATCCTGATGAACGAGGATTCCTGCGATGTCTGGGCCCACCGGGAATACTTCCGCCTGGATCTTTCCGCCGGGGCTCCCCCGGATATGTACAGCCCCGCAGGGCAGAACTGGGGCTTCCCCATCCATAATTGGCAGGCCCAATCAAAGGATGATTACGCCTGGTGGCGCAGCCGCCTTAAAGTGGCGGAAAAGTACTACGGCGCCTACCGTATCGATCACGTGCTGGGCTTCTTCCGCATCTGGGCCAGTTCCAGGCAGGACAACACAGCCACCCTGGGAAGGTACGTCCCCTATGTCCCGGTGAGTAAAAAGGATCTTGAGAGCCTGGGGTTCGACAAGGAACGTATCCGCTGGATGTCCCGGCCTCACATTCACACCGGGGAAGTCTGGGATGCCCTTCGGGACATACGGGACGGTTTCGGCATGGATTCGGACGCCATTGCCCCGGAAGCGGAGCGGATCTTTTCCGATGTTTTGGAACGGATAGGCAAAGAGGAACTCTGGCTTTTCCGGGATACCGTCAGGGGGGAAAGGGACATTGACGCCCTGAGCTTCCACCCGGCAGCGCGGAATTTTCTCTACAAGGCATGGCATAACCGGCTCTTGGCCGAGTACGAGCCGGGCAAGTACTTTCCGGTCTGGTACTTCCGGGGAAGCCGCGCCTACGCCTCCCTCTCGGAGGATGAGCGGGCAAGGCTTGAGGAACTGCTGGAGAAACACCGGGTGGATTCGGAAAAAATTTGGGAAACCGAGGGGAAGAAGCTCCTTTCGGAGCTTGCCGCTTCGTCTTCCATGCTGCCCTGCGCGGAAGACCTGGGCGCGGTACCCGACTGCGTCCCCCGGGTGCTTGCCCGGCTCAAAATTCTGGGGCTGCGGGTGGTCCGCTGGTACCGGGAATGGGACAAAGAGGGCCGGCCATATATTCCTTTCGGGGAATACCCCGAGCTTTCGGTTTGCACTCCCGCGGTGCATGACAGTTCCACGGTGCGGGAATGGTGGGACCGGGAAGCGGATCAGCAGGTTTTCTGCGATTTTATCGGCGTTCCCTCGCTGCCGAAAATTTATAACCCCGGAACCGCGAAGATCGTGCTGCAGAAGATAGCCTCCGCGGCGTCCCGTTTCCGGGTCTTCCAGTTCCAGGATCTGCTCCACCTTTCCCCCAGGTGGTACGCCGGAGACCCGGCTTCCGAGCGGATCAACGTGCCCGGCACCTTTAACGACTTTAACTGGACCTGGAGGTTCCCCGCTTCCATCGGGGAGATCGGCAAGGATGAGGATCTGGTAAAGGCGGTAAAGGAACTTTCGGCGGTAAAGCCGGCGGGGAAGAAGGGGTAAAACAGCGCCGCTTCTGTCATCAGATTCCCTGTTCCGGTATAATACAGGTATGGTGGTTTTTGACGTCTCCAAAGACTGGGTGATCTTTGTTCCGGCGCTTCCCGCGGTTCGCAAGCCGGCGGAGGATATGGCCCGCTGTCTCGATCTACTCCGCCGCCTTGCCGGGCTCTCCGGAAAGAGGCCGGCTCTGCTGGACGCGGAAGGCCCCGGGCCGGATGATTCGGTTCCGGTGATCCTGCTCAACGCCGGGGGAGACGCGGAGGGGGAACGCCACGGCTTTTCCTGGCGCGCCGGGACGGAACGGATCGAGATATACGGCAATTCCCCCCGGGGACTCTGCAAGGGGATCTACGACTTTCTCTCCGCCCTGGGCATTGCCTGGCCGGCCCCGGGCAAAGAGGAACTGCCTGCCGCGCCGGAGGGATCTCCCGGGAAAAGGGTTCTCTTTCCCCTGAGGGACAAAGAAGCATATACCGCCCCGGACCTTTCCCCGGCCGGGCGGAAACGGCTCCTGGTTCCGGCCAAGACGCGGTTTAAAGAGATAGAGGCCCTGATCCCCTGGGCCGCCAGGAACCGGATAGACGCTTTGATTTTTTCCCTGGGGGACAGGATCTTCCGTTCCCGGGGCGCTGATATCCGGAAGGCGGCGGAGTCTTACGCTCTTATCATAGAGCGGGGAGGCTGGGATCTCTCCCTGCTTTTACCCCGGCGGCTTTTTCTGTTCCACCGGGAACTGTTCCGCATGGTTTCCGGCAAGCGGGTAAAGGACAGCCACTTCTGCCCCACCAACCCGGACACCATCAAGGTCATCATGGCGGAGGCGGAAAAATACTTTCGGGCCGCCGGGGATACCCGGATCTTTCACCTCTGGCCGGAACGGGGGAGGGAAGACGCCTGGTGTTCCTGCCCCAGTTGCCGCGCCTTTAGCCCCGCGGAACAGAACCGTATCGCCTTAAACACGGTGGCGGACGCCCTGGCCGCCGCGGGCAGCCCGGCCCGGCTTTCCTATTACCAGGAAAGCGGGGAAGCGGAGGAGGCGGTCTCCATAGCCCCCCGGCCCAGCCTCTTCAAGCTTGATGAACTGCCGCCCGTATTTAGGCGGCCCCCTACTGCCAGCAGAGCCGCTGGGCGAAACGGAGTATCCGGCCGTAATGCTCCGGGGTAAGCCGGGAGGGCAGGTCTTTCGGGCCGTTGAGACGGCGCCAGGTTTCGGGGATGAGCGGCTCATCCTCAGTTTTTCTGTTTTCCCGGATCATGAGGGCGTTGGCAAAATCCGGCCTCTTGCGCAGCAGGGAAACGAAGGAGGAAGCTTCCCGGGAGGGCAGGGCCGTAATAGTTATGGCGGGAAGGCCGGCCTTCAGGAAACCCGCGTCCTCCGAAAAGGGCGTGGGGAGGAGGAGTACCTTGTCCATGTTGAGGCGCCGGGCTGTTTCCAGGGCCGTGTTCCGCAGTTCCCTGGTAAGCTGTCGGGCTTTCAGCGTCCCCTTTCCGGATTTCCGGTTAAAAAGATAACCGGCGAAAAGGTAACTGTCAAAAAGATAATCGGCGGTGGAAGAAACGATTAGGGTGTCCCCGGTTCCGCAACTGTCAAAGATAAAGATCCGGCCTTTCTCCAGCCCGTTCCGGCGCAGGGTTTCCGCCAGGGTGTAGGAACCCTGGGAACAGATACCCTCTCCGGGGCCAAGTTCCTCCTTGTCGGTGAGGATGGTAATCCAGTTGCCGGCCCCGCCGGCCCGCAAAAGCCCGGCGGCCTTTATGAGGAGGAAGACCGCGGCGCTGTTGTCGTTTGCCCCGGGGCTTCCGGGCGCCCGGTCGTAATGGGCGGTAAGTATCACCGGGTTTTTCCCGGAGAAGGGGAATGCCCCCGCCGCCTGAGAGCCGGGCCTTGCCCCCGCTCCCCGGGGGAATATGAAGAAGTGCCGGTTCCCCGCCACGGTAAACACCAGGGAATCTATCCCCAATTCCTCCAGCAGGGATTTAAGGATACGGTAACGATCCGCGTTGGGGGCGATAAATTCAAAGAACCGGTTAAAGGGAGGCTCGGCGAAAGGTTTTCCCCTGATCTCCAGAAAGGGCACAGGTTTTCTACCTGGCCTTTCCGATTCGCCCGATACGGCCCGCCAGGATCGAGAGGAAGCGGAAGAAGCGTCCCCGGCTTTGGCCGTACTTGACGGAAAAGTCCCTGGCCGCTTCGGAAAGGGAATAGGCGCCGTATTTCTTTTTCAGAAAATCCCAGTGCTTTACTATCCACACGTACAGATCGCTGGGGCTCCTGCCGGGGAAATTCAGGGTGAGCCACTGTTCCCGGATAATGTTGATAACCGGCAGGTAGACTTCGCCGTACCAGGATACCAGGGCTTCGGAAAAGGAGATTTCCTCTTCTTTGTCCTGGTTGATGTAGTATTTGTGTACCAGGATATGGTTGTAAATTACATCGTAACTGCCGGGGGTGGTAAAATCCAGATCCCCGCAGCCCGTTAATTTTCCGAATTCGGTTTTCTCGTAGAAGAT
>JAISWN010000147.1 GCA_031271075.1 Treponema sp. | reverse complement strand
GGTACCAGGTGGTGGACAAGGGCGACGATCCCCGGAACTGGCGCGAGACATCCTGTTCCTGCCTCTTTGCCTACGCCATTGCCAAGGCGGCCCGGAAGGGACTCGTCCACCGGTCCTGGTTCCGGCACGCGGAAAAAGCCTACCGGGGGATCATCGAAGGGCCTGTCTCTTTGGAGGGGGAAGACCTCCTGGTCTCCCGTGTCTGCGTAGGTACCGGCGTAGGGGACTACGAACACTACCTGCAGCGGCCCACGGTGACCAACGATCTCCACGGTATGGGGGCTTTCCTGCTTTTCTGTACCGAGTTCCACCACGCCGCCTCGGCCCTAATAGATTGATTCGTGCCGAGGGGTCGGACTTGCCCCGCAAGTCCGCTTAATACCCCGCCGAACCGCAGGTTCGACTTCAGGGCGGGGTTGTTGATTTCTATAGTCTTTGTACGCTGCATATATGTGGCTGTAGACTGCTCTAAATACTAATTCGACAGTCTCAACGAGGCTTGTTTGCGCCCCCGGGGTTCCGTGTGGCTGGTCATTGCGCTGCGCTATACCTGGCGGGATACGGCCAAGCCCCTACCGGATATTGATATAGTACCGTTCCAGATAGGCGATCCGCTTGCGGGCATCGTTACAGCGGCTGCTCTGGGGATACTCCCGGAGAAGCCGCCGGTAATAGTCCAGGGAACTGCGGATATCCCGGGAAGGGCTGTTCGCCTCGTAAAACTGTCCGTAAAGCCACCATGTCTCATCGCTGCCCGCCGGGGACCTTTCCCTGAACCGGTCCAGGAGGGCAATCGCCGGGGCCACCCGGCCCGCCTCAAATTCCTCTCTGGCCCGCCGCAGGTAGTGATCGGGAGAATCCTCCTCCGGCCCTGAAGCGGCCTCCGCCGGAGGGGAACTGTCGCCGGAGGGCGGGGTCTCAGCCGGGATGGGTTCCGGCGGCACGGAAACAGGCGCCGCGGGTACTGCCGGAGACACCTCGGACTGGCCGGGAAGATCCTCGCTTCGCGCCGGGCCGGCCGCCGGAGCCTGGGGTGGCGGGGCATCCGTTCTTCCGGCCGTTTGGGTGGCGGGAGCCGGGGCTTCCGTTCTCTCTGCCCTCTGCCCGGCGGGGGCTGGGGAAAGGACAAGGGCGCCTGCCGGCGGAGGCGCCGCCGGGGACTCAGGCTGTCCGGAAAGGGCCGCGCCTTGCGCCGGGGCCTGCCCCGGAGGGGCGGCGGGTCTTTGGGTTCCCCTGGCCGGGTTTACCCCTTCCGCCCCGGCGGCATTAGGGTTGCGGAAAGCCTCCGCCTCTTCCGCCGCCGTAGGCCAGCGGGGTTCCGCTACGGACCTGCCCCGGTCGGTTACCGGGTTAAACCAGCCGGTGGCGGCGGCTTCCGGCGATTCGCCTACAATGACTTGAACGTAATCGTTAAGGATATAGTCCCGGACAAAGTCCTGTTTGTAAAACTTAAGCCCGTAGGTTCCCGCCTCTTCCGCCCGGAAAATAAAGCTCTGCCCTTCCGGATCAAGCCGCCTGGAGCCGTAGGCGAGCCCCTGCCGGGATCCCATCTCGCCAAGGTAAACCCAGCCGGTTCCCCGGAAGGGAATTTCCACCAGTTGCCCAACCGTAGCCCGGACGATCCGGGAAAAATTCACCCCCTCATCCGCCGCGGGGGAGGGTTCCACAGGGGAGGGTTCCGCGGGAGAAGCCGGGGCCGGCTGGGGGGAGGGCCGGGACTCGGCCTGGTTTTGACGGGTCCAGGCCGGAGGCTCGGCGGGAGGCGCGGGAGGCAGGGGAACCGGTGTCCGGGCGGGAGCCGGGGCAGGAGCTTCCCCGGCGGGGCGGATGAAAGGCGGCGGAGAGGGGGAAATCCGCGCAGGCTGCTCCGGGGCTGCGGCGGGAACCGGAGGCTGCTCCTGGACTGCGGCGGGAACCGGGGGCTGCTCCGGCGGCGGAGGGGGAACCGGAGGCTGCTCCGGGGCTGTGGCGGGAACCGGGGGCTGCACCGGCGGCGGAGGGGTAACCGGAGGCTGCTCCTGAGCTGCGGCGGGAACCGGGGGCTGCTCCGGGGCTGAAGCGGGAACCGGGGGCTGCACCGGCGGCGGAGGGGGCTCAGGCGGCTGGGGTAAAACAGCGGCGCTTACCGCCGGTTCAGGCAGGATCGGCGCCGCAGGCTCGGGCAGCGCGGCGGCAAACAGCGTCTCCCCGGGAGGGGTTTCCCCCGCGTCGGTTTCGGGTAAATCCATAAAAGGTTCCGGTAAAACATCTATAACCGCCAAATCAGGTTCCCCGGCAAACAGCGTCTCCCAGGGGGTTTCATCGGCAAACGGGGCCTCCGTTCCGGGACTCCCGATCTCCGGGGCGGAAGGTTCCGGAAGGGGGTGTCCGCCGGGCCCGGCGGAGGGCTCTTCGCCCGCCTCTTCAGCCGGCGCCGGCGGAGGGGAGTCCGGCGCCGGCGGCGCATCGATCCTGCCGGCGGCGCTTTTACAGGAAAAAACAAAGGCAAAAAAGAAAAAAAGTAAAACAAAGAAACGGGCTTTTTCCATAACCCCCTGTTTTTTCATGGAACATGCTCCAGGAATTCATCAAGCGCCGCCCTGATCCGGTTCCGCCACTCTTCCCCGCCCCTTTCAAGGGGATTGTACCAGTAAGGTTCCGCATCTTCCGCGGTCCAGACTTTCCGCGCTTCCCGTTGGGGGATTACCCCGGGCAGAAAGTCCGGTTCATCGGGAAGGAAAAGCTCCTCCGGGGGTATAGGCGCGTCCCGGATCAGGCCGCCCGTCTCCCCGGCAGGAATCTCCCGTTCCCCCGCCGCCGCAAGCCCGGCATTGGGGGCCACAAGCGCCGTTACCAGAACCACCAGAAGGAGAAACAGCACAAGCCCCAGGCCGATCAGCACAAAACCCAGCTTTCCCTCAAGCCAGGGCAGCTTTTCCCGGATACCCCGGAGGATCAGATCCCAGGTTCTTTCCCTCCAGCCTTTTACCAGCTTCCCGGCCTTGGCAACCGGGCCCCTCGCCGAATCCGCAAGTTTACCCGCAAAGGCAGGCAGTTGAGCCGCCTTTTTCCGGACTTTCTCCGCCAGATCCAAAAAGGGGAACATAGAGTAATTTTAGCAGAAAAAAAACGTTCTGTCCCCCCAAACCAGCCCCCCCAAAACCAGCCCCCCCAAAACAGGGCGTCAAACCTGATCCTGGTTCCGCCTGTAACTTCTTTATGCGGCAGAGGCTTTTTGCGTAAAACCGCGCAAGGGATAGGAGGGGTGCGGAGCAGACCCGGCGCCCCGTGCCGGGGCCGGAGCAATAGCGGAGCCCCGGATAGCCCGGTCGCCGCGTGGCGGCGATGCGCCCATATAAACAAAACCTATAAGTCAGATTTACCGGGCAGGGATAAACCGGTAGCCTGTTCCTTCCCGCTCCACCGTGCCCAGGGCAGGGTACACCAGGTGCATCCCCGCGACGGGTATCCGGTTCCGAACCGCATAGTCCAGGATCTCCCTGCGAACCACCGCCGCGGCAGCGCTGTCGGTGTCGTAACTGACCGAGAGCTCCGGCAGGGGGAACTGTATCCCTTCCACATGCATCAGATCCCCCCAGATAAGGAGTTTCTGGCCGGAAGACTCAAGCAGAAACACGGTGTGCCCGGGGGTATGCCCAAAGGCCGCGGCCGCCCGGATACCTGGCAGGATCTCCTGCGGGTTGGCGTCGATTTTGACCGGCCGGAAAGTTTCCGTCCTGCCCTCGTAGGGGGCAAGAGCCGCCTTTGCCCCGGCGTTTCCCTGGGTATCCACCCACCAGGCCCGTTCCTCCGCCGCAAGGTAGAGCTTGGCCTTGGGGAACAGGGCTTTTCCGTCCCGCTGGAGACCCCCGATGTGATCCCCGTGCAGGTGGGTCAGAAGCACCGCGTCCACATCCGCCGGGCTTAGCCCCAGGGTTTTCATGCTTTCAAAGATCGCCCCCCCGAAACCCGTGTCCACCACTACCGTAAGCCCCCGGCCCCGGATCAGGAAGGTGTTGGTTTCGGACTGAAAATTACCGCCGGAAAGGTAGCGGTCAAGCTGGGCCTGGCTTGCCCCCAGAAGGATCCCCGGCCGGCCGGGCCCCCGGTTTTCCACCAGCATATCCACGGTAAATTCCCCGGTCTTCCAGGAAAAAATATCCGCCCCAAAACCCTGAACCGCCACGGCCCCGAAGAGAAGCCCCAAAAAAACACGGGAATTCATAACACGCCTCCTGGTATGATTTTCGCGGTTGGTTCCATCACAAAAACCAACCCGGTTGAGCCAATTCAAAACTAACCGAATTTGGGGAAATACCCAAGCTCCGTAAGGGGCCGGTTAATCCGCAAGTCCCGCAGGCTCCTAACTTTTATCCGGCGGGGGCGGCGGCGGCGGGCACTTGACGAATATAATGGGTATCCCTATTATAATGACACGCCCAGATGGTGGAATTGGTAGACACGCTGGTTTCAGGTACCAGTGCCGTTAAAGCATGGGAGTTCAAATCTCCCTCTGGGCAGATTTGAACTCCCGAAAGCCCCGCCGAGCAGGGCGAGGGAAAGGGCGCGGGATGCGCCCGAAAGGGGCTTGAGGCGGCTTTTCAAGCCAAAACAGGACGTTTTGGATTGAAAAGTTCAAATCTCCCTCTGGGCAGATTTGAACTCCCGAAAGCCCCGCCGAGCAGGGCGAGGGAAAGGGCGCAGGATGCGCCCGAAAGGGGCTTGAGGCGGCTTTTCAAGCCAAAACAGGACGTTTTGGGGTGAAAAGTTCAAATCTCCCTCTGGGCAGATTTGAACTCCCGAAAGCCCCGCCCGGTTTCGGTAATGAAAACCGGATACCTCGTGATACCTGTTTCGATAATCCGGCAGGTGTTTCGCGATGGATGCTTCGCGTAATACCCGGATGCTTCTTCCGGCGTGTTAAAAGCGCCTTCCACAAAATCCCTGTTTTCAATAACGGTAATCATGCAGCTTCTTCTTTAATCAACCGCTTTGTAGTTATAAAGCGGTTTAAGGCGCTGTTCAACCTCAACCGTTTCCCCGATAAAAGGCAGAATATCCCGGGCTTTTTTATAGGCCATCGGGCTTTCTTCCAGCGTGTCCTTAGAGATAACGCTTGACCAAACCCCCCGCATCTCTTTCCGGTATTCGTCAAGGGAAAGGCCGCGCGCGTCGGTACGGGCTTTCTTGCGGCCCGAACCGTGGGGAGCGGAGTTGTTCCAGGCGGCGCTGCCTTTGCCCCGGCCTAAAACCGCCCCTTCGGACATGGAAAAGGGAATCACCAGCGCTTCCCCTGCTTTGGCAGAAATCGCGCCCTTGCGGATCACCTTTCCGGCGGTATCAATATAGTTGTGCAGGCTGTCCCGGTATTCCGTTTCACGGATGTCAACTTTGAAAAAACCTTCCGCTATGGTCTGGGCCATGAGCGCCCGGTTGACCCGGGCGTAATGCTGGACAAGATGAGTATCGGCAAGGTAATCACCGGCGTATGAGCCTGAAAGGTACTTGATAGGGCTGTCCGCTTCCGTCTCCCGCAACGCAAGTATCTCGTGGTATTCGGCGGTCCTCGCTCCCAAAATCCTTGAACCGGAATGTATCAGGAGCCAGCGGTTATGCTTTTCATCGACATCAACTTCAATAAAGTGGTTCCCGCCGCCGAGGGTTCCCAGGGAGGCAAATACCCGCTCCGGGCTATGGTTTTGTTTTTCGCAGAGCTTGCGGATTTCATTTTCAAACTGCCCCGCACCGGATAATTCGGCAACGCCGCTGTTCCGGGAGGCGAATAGGTTTATATCCGCAAGGGATTCGTGGAGCGAGGAACGTACCGCCTGGCCGGAGGGGATATTTTTGCGGATAAACGCATCCAGCTTGTCAAACCGCAAATTGCCCCGCCCCAGATTACAGGCGCATACCCCGCAGCCAATATCAAGCCCGATGACCGAGGGAATGATGAGATCGCCATACGTCGCGGTCCAGCCTATCACCGTGCCTTTCCCCAGGTGCACGTCGGGCATAATCCGCACACTTGTACCGGCGAAAGAGGGGTGGTCGAGGTACTGGCGTATTTTGTTTTCGCAAGTTGATTCAAGCGCCTTGGCGTAGACCAGCGCGGTGTTATACTTTCCACTTACCAGGATCGGTTCAGCCTTCGGTTCACCCTTTGATGCATGAGGCTGTGCCTGTTCTATTCTGTTATCAAGTTTATCAAACATTATTCCTCCTAATCAATTTCATGGTTTCCCCGTCGTAGACACGGACAGGGTTTCCCCGCTCAAGTTCCCAATGGCTATGGCGCAGCGTTGTGCGGGATTGTTTTTCTTTGTCCGCCTGTTCCCCGGCAAGCAGGGACGCAAGCCGGGCGAGGGCAAGGCGCTTGTTCATTAATTGGGAGCGTTCCCCCCGGGCCACGGCGCTTTTCCCGGTTGGGATATGGACCGCCCGGACGGCGGTTTCCGTTTTGTTGACATGCTGGCCGCCCGGACCGCCCGACCTCGCGGTTTCAAAACGCACATCCGAAGGAGAGAACACGTCTCCCTGTTCCGGCGTGCTATGCTGCGTTATTGAGACAAACCAGTTTTTCCGTTTGTGGCCGGGCCGGTAGGCGCTCCGCCAAATCCACTGGACAATTCCCGTCCATGAACCGGCGATTGTTTTTGCTTCCTTCCCTTCCAGGGCAAGCAGCGCCGAGCGGATATTCCCCTTTACCCGGGAAGGCTCATCTTCAATAACACTAACTTTGACATCGGCTTCCGGAAGGTTCTGTATTTCCTGTAGTAAAACTTGTACCGTAAGCGCGGCGGTGTGGGCGCATTCTTCGGGACCGCTTCCCGCAGAAACGCATAAGAAAATTGTATCCAACGATAACCTCTTGTACCAGCGGCATTCTGCCGCCCGGTGAATCGGAACGGAGTTCCGTCCAACTCTTGATAATGGTCTTTCCGTACCGTTTTTATGCGGACAGAATAAGCCCCCGGCAGTACCCCTTCCAAGATAAAAGGAGGTAATCTCACAAGAGCCTCGTTGAAACGGTGAATCGCGGCGGATTTATTGGTAATGTTCTAAATTCATTGGAACAAACATACTCTCCCAAAAAACCAGATGTTTATGGTAAGGGCCACAACGATCTTGTGCATCCGTTCTGTTTTTGAGAAACGGATGCCTTTCCTC
>JAISWN010000094.1 GCA_031271075.1 Treponema sp. | reverse complement strand
CCGGAACTTAAATTCCCGGAAGGGGAGGGCGCTGCCGGCCCTCTTCCCGAGTATAACCGTTACTTTAAATCTTCCGGCCTTGTCCGGTACCGGCAGGATCGTTTTACCTACTCCCTTTTGAGCGACAACCCCAAGTGGCTCTGTTTCAGCGCCGGCGCTTTAAGCGGCTGCTGCAAGATAAGCCTGGGTTACTTTAGTTACGGTAACCTCAGGATCGATGAACCGGAAATCCTGGATGACGGGTACCGCTTTTCTTTCCGCGCCGAGGCTTACTACTTTGAGCCCCTGGATAAAATAGAGGGGGAGATCATCAATTTCCGTAACGAGGATCACTCCGTCCGGCGGCGGCAGCATCCCAACCGGAGCGTTCTGGACCTAAGGCTCCGCCACCGGAAGGGGGGTATAGATATTACTTTTGCCGGCTCAGAATGTACGGGGGTATCCTACTGCTTTGAATTTGTCCTGCCCGCGGACTTGCCGGTGGTGGGGGAACATTTCGCCCTCCGTCCTAAGCCGGGGGATTATGTCCTCCTTAAGGACGGAAGCCTTACCCTAAGCAACGGTACTGACGCGCTGAGGATCGGCGGCGGTTTTGCCTCCCGGGATATTTTCGCTTCCAGCCGCAATGGAGTTCCCCGCAGTACCGATGGGTTCACCGTTTTTATGAACGGAACAGTGCCCTTTAGCCGCACCGTTTCTATTGAGTCGGTTTAGGAGGCTGAAAGGGCAGGTGGGAAAAAACGGCGCATTGTGGCGCCGTAAAAAATATTGAGGAGGCTTTGCTATGAAGAAAAAACTTGTTGTTTTTGCATCGGTGTGTTTGATGATTTTGCCGCTGTTGAGTCTGTATGCGGCGGGTAGGCAGGCGCAAGGCCAGGCGGCGGCGAGTGCTAAACCGCAGATTTCCATCACCATCCTGGACCGGAGCCAGGTGCCCGCCGCCGAAGGTACCTACGAGGACAACCGCTGGACCCGGTGGATCAACGAAAACGCGCCGGTGAACGTCAAGTGGGTGCCCATCGTGCGGTTTGAGTCGGTGCAGCGGACCAACGCCCTTTTTGCCGCCGACACCGCGCCGGATCTGGTGGTTGAGTACAACAAACCCTGGATGGACAATTTCTATCCCCAGGGCGTCATTCAGCCCCTGGACGACATTATCAATAACCAGTCGGTAGAGTACAAGGCCTATCTCCAGAAACACCCGGAACTCCTGCCTTACATGACCGAAGACGATGGGAAGATCTACGGCGTGTCCAGCGCCAGGGCCTTCAACTCGGTTATCAACTGGGGGGCCTACATACGGAAAGACTGGTGCGACAAGTTCGGCATGAAGATCCCCACCACCACCGCGGAGATCCTCGAGTTCTGCAGGCGGGTCCGTGACGAGGATCCCGATGGGAACGGCAGGAAAGACACCTACGGTTTTTCCTGGCACGCCGCAGGTCTCGGGATATTGCAGCTTCAATTTGGCAACCACGCCATCAACAGCCTGAAAATTGAAAACGGCAAGGCGGTGGATTGGACCACCACCCAGGGGTACCGGGATTACCTGACCTTCGTGTCTCTTCTCTACCGGGAAGGGTACATCGATCCCGAATTTATTACCGATAAACCCCAGTACCAGCGGGCACTTCAGCAGCTTGTTACCGGCAAGGTGGGCATTTTCCTCTGGAATTACTGGATGGGTGAAAACTACTGGCGGGAGTTTAAGAACAACGTACCTTCCGGCGAATATGTGGCGCTGGAGCCCTGGACCACGAGTCAGGGGAGATACGGCTACTTTACGGAGCCCCCGTCATACTACATGGCCTGTATGAATGCGGCCTCTAAAAACGGCGGGGACATTATGAAGTTCTGCGACTGGCTCATCAGCAAAGGCTGGTTTACCCTGGTTTATGGTACCGAAGGCCGGCATTACCGTCTGGTCAACAACATTCCCCAGACCATCGATCCGGATCTCAACAAGGTTGAAAAGGTCTACACCCCCGACTACGCCTTTCTCAGGGACGATGCCGCAATCATGACCCCGGACTGGCTGCCGGTAATGGCCGCCCAGGACGCCCTGAGCCAGGAATACGTGAGGTACCAGATCAACGCGGTTAACAAGATCCTCGCCTTTCCCTTCCGGCGGGATACGCCCTATGCGCCCACCAGCGAGACTCTTGTCCGGTTCGGCAACGAAACCAGGGATCAGATCGAGTCCATTGAGACCAACATCATCATGGGGAATATTTCTCTGGATGATGGCCTTAAACAGCTCAACGATTACAAAAATTCTTTCGGCTGGCAGAATATCATCGCCGAAAGAGACACATGGTATCAGAAGAACAAGGGCCTTTGGAAGTAGTTCGTTACAATAGCAAGAACATCTTGCAGTAGTGTTTGGGGAGGAAAAGGGAATGTTCAGTTTTAAGAGCGAGAAAGACAAGGCGGATTTCATGTACATTCTGGAAAGACAAAACGAATGTTACGATCCGGAAGTAAAGATGCGAAAAACCCCCTTTTCCTCTCCCGGCTATCATACCTGTTTGACCGGGGGCTCTGTTCACTCCACCCGGGACGCTTTTACCTACGCGGTGGCCCTCTTCGATTCGGGGGTTCCAGGCTATATTGAGCGGGGCAGGGAGGTTGCCCTTAAAACCGCTTCCCTGCAGGACAAGGACGAGGCCAGTAAGACATACGGGATCTGGTCCTGGTTTTACGAGGAGCCCCTGGATAAAATGTCCCCCCCGGACTGGAACTGGGCGGATTTTTGCGGAAAAGAGATCCTCCAGATCCTCATGGATCACCGGGAACACCTTTCCCCCAAGGACTATGAGTTTCTAAAGACAACGGTTTACCACGCCTGCCGGTCGATCATCCGCAGGAACATGGGGCCCCACTACACCAATATCGCTATCATGGGAACTTACGTTACACATGTGGCGGGGGAACTCCTGGGCTTTGATGATGTTCTTGCCTACGCGAAGAAACGGCTTGCCGGTTTTCTTGCCTACAGCCGGAAAAACAACAACTTTACCGAGTATAACAGCCCAACCTATACCCTCCTGGCGGCGGAGGATTTGGGCAAGATGTACCGGGATGTAAAAGACGGGGAAAGCAGGAAACAGATCTATGAATGTATGCGGATCTGCTGGCGTACCATCCTGATCCATCAGTACTACCCGACCCGTCAATGGGCCGGCCCCCATAGGCGGAATTACACCGAACTCCTCCGTCCCGAAACCCAGGTTAAACTTCAGCGGGCCCTGAAGGGAAAGATTGACTTTATTCCCGAATCCGCGGTGAGGGAGTATCTTGATGTTAACGCCTTCCGGATAGATCTGGAGTGCCCGGACGAGTTTGTAAGGGATTATTTCCGGCCGGAAGGGGAACGGATCGTCTTTGAACGTTTCGCGGGGGAAAAGCAGGATAAGGCTTACCGGGAAAAAGCCGCCTCTACCGCCAACGCCAATGACGCGGAGATATGCTTTACCTATATGAACGGTGGTTTTGCCCTGGGTTCATGCCACAAAGATACAACCTGGAACCAGAAGCGGAACCAGGTACTCTACTTCGGCACGAAAGAATCCCCCTTCTGCTTCAGGCCCACCCTGCTTCACGATTTTTACGATTATTCTTCCGGGGTCCTCATCAGCGTCCAGCACAAGGGGCTTTCCGCCGGCGCCCTTGGTTTTTCCACCAATTCCGGGGACACCCATCCCAACCTGGACATGGTTAAAGACGGAACCATCCGCGCCTCGGATCTGCGGCTCCGGTTTTCCCTCTACGGGGATCTTTCCGCTGTCGAATCCTACCGACTCATCGATCCTCCCGGCATGGCCGGCGGCGGCGGTTTTCGGGATTCCCATGCCGGGGGCGCCCGGGGCGGCAGCCGGGAAGGTGGAAAGGGGCCGGGATTCACCTTCAGTTCCGGGGCCGTCACAGTTACGGTGGATATCCCCTTTGCCGTTTTTGACGATTATCCCTTTTCATACGGCATTACCAAAGAGAAGGGCGCCCTGCATTTCGACTTGATCCTTTTCAGCGGCAGAAGCCAGGCCATCGACTTCCGCGCCCTGGAACGGGCCTGTGTGGGTTTTACCCTCGAAGTACAGGATGCCCCCGGCGCGGGGGAGGCCGTATCCTCGGCTTGCATTGACGGGGGGCTCCTCAAGGTACGGCTGGAAGGTGAAAAGACCCTCCTCGCGGCGATTCCCGCAAAACCCGCTCCCATAGAGGAACTCTACGCCGGTTCCTGGGCCGAAATTGACGGCATCGATGTGAACGATCTGGTCTGATTTTTCTCGGGAAAAAGATAGTCTTTACCTCCGATGTGGACGGCCTTCCGGGGATATACCTGATCCGGCTGTGATCCGCGCCGGTTCCGTGTTATACTTGCACCGGACTCTGCCGGTTCGCAAGGTGGGAAGTAACGAAATTTTAGAGGAGGATCTTTATGTCGTCAGAAAGGACAGCTCTGGATTACGCGAAGCTTGGGGCCGATACCCTTATCCGTAAATTCACCGTGGAGGAACTGCCTCCCAAAAACCGTTTTCATTACCACCAGGGGGTCTTCCTGGCCGGGATGGAGCGGATCTGGCTTCTGTCGAAGGAAAAAAAATACTACGACTACATCAAAAGCTGGTGCGATCTCTACATAGACGGGGAGGGCAATATCCTGCACAGCGATTCAGGGCAGTTCGACGATATCCAGCCGGCCATACTCCTCTTCGGCCTTTACCGGGACACGGGGGACGAAAGGTATAAAAAAGCCCTGGATTCCATCGTCCCCCTGGTTGAGGAGTGGCCCTGTAACGCCCGGGGCGGGTACTGGCACAAATCGAACCGGAAGAACCAGATGTGGCTGGACAGCCTCTACATGATAGGGCCCTACCAGGCGATGTACGCCGCGAATTTCGATAAACCTTACTTTTACGAGAAGACCTACCGGCAGATGGATCTGATGCGCCGGAATATGACCGATCCCCGCACCGGGCTTCTATACCACGCCTGGGACGATTCCAGGCTTGTTGACTGGGCCGGTAAGGCCACGGGGCTTTCGGCGGAATTCTGGGGCCGGGCCATCGGCTGGTACGCGGTTGCCATTCTGGAGATCCTCGACTTTCTCCCGGAAGACGATCCCCGCCGCCGGGACTTTATCAACGCGGAACGGGACATCCTCGGCGCGTTGGTCCGCTTCCAGGATCAGGATACGGGCCTCTGGTACCAGGTGGTGGACAAGGGCGACGATCCCCGGAACTGGCGCGAGACATCCTGTTCCTGCCTCTTTGCCTACGCCATTGCCAAGGCGGCCCGGAAGGGACTCGTCCACCGGTCCTGG
>JAISWN010000032.1 GCA_031271075.1 Treponema sp. | reverse complement strand
CTGGAAATGGTCGGCTTCGGCAGTTCGGTGCGCTTTGACGATGTCGAAAAATTCGACAGCATGGCAGCCGAGGGGAAGCGGGCCATAGACGTATGCCAATTTATGGGCATCCCCGCGGTGCGGATCTTCGGCAATTCATTCCCCCCCGGCGAGACCGAGACGGCTGTAATCGCCCGGGTGGCCAGGGGAGCCGGCATCCTCGCGGAATACGGTGAGGACAAGGGGGTAAAGGTGCTGCTGGAAACCCACGGCGATTTTAACACCCTGGAACGGATTAAAGGGGTCTTCGATCAGGTAAAGAGCAAAAACCTGGGCCTCCTCTGGGATGTGGCCCACACGGATTTTACCTACGGGGATAACTTTACTGAATTTTACCGGCCCATGAAGGATCTTATCGTCCACACTCATTTTAAAGATCATATCCGGGGGAATCCGGAAGACGAGAAGACCTACAAACTCTGCCGTATAGGGGAAGGGCAGATCCCCATAAAAGCGATTGTGCGGCAGCTCCTGGACGACGGATACCAGGGCTATTTCAGCCTGGAGTGGGAAAAGAAGTGGCATCCCGAATTACCGGGGGCGGAAATCGCCTATCCCGATTTTGTACGGCTTATGAACGAGGCAAACTGAGGAGTTGTTCGGAAGAGTTATTCGGAGGAGTTATTCGTATGGGAAAACTGAATGTGGTTGTCATCGGTTACGGGCGCAGCGGGCGGGATATACATACCAGGCTCTTGAAAATGCTGCCGGATCTGTTTGAGATTTCCGCTTACGTTGAGGCTGACGCGGAACGGCGGGAGATGATCAGCCGGGAGACGGGAAAGCCGGTCTATGAAGACTACACCGCCCTTTCCGCCGCCGCTGGGATTGACCTGGTGGTCAACGCTTCCTTTAGCCAGGACCATGCCCGGATAAGCAAGGATCTGATGAAGCGGGGCTTTAACGTGGTTTCCGAAAAACCCGCCGCGAGGGACGCGGAAGAATTCCAGACCGTCCTTGACGCGGTTAGGGAAACCGGGAAGCGGTACTACGTGTTCCAGCAGTACCGTTTCGCGCCGGGCTTTGCGAAACTGCGGGAGATCATTGCCGGCGGCCTCTTGGGGCGTATCGTGGCCATCAACATACAGGCCGATAATTTTGCCCGCCGCTGGGACTGGCAGACTGTTCACGAAAACACCGCGGGGGTTCTGCTCAACAACGGCCCCCATTATGTGGACTGGGCCCTTGCCCTTATGGGTTTCCCGGAGAATGTTGAAGTCTTTGCGGTGATGGATCGGGCCAACTACGCGGGGAACGGGGAAGATTACGCCAAGCTGATCCTGCGGGCCCCCGGCGCTCCGGCGGTAGACCTTGAGCTTTCCGCCTGCAACGCCTACCCGGGCGATCTTTTCCTTGTCCAGGGAACCCGGGGAACCCTTAAGGGGAATGAAAGCTCCCTGACCTGGAAATACTTCAAGCCCGCCGAAACACCGGCCCTGAAGCTGGATACCCGCCCCCTGCGGAACGAAAAGGGCGAGCCGCTCTACTGCCGAGAGAAACTCGATTTCTACGAGGAGACCTGGAACGCGGATATAGGAGATCGGAACCCTCACGAGTACGATTTTACGGAAAAGGGCCTGGCCTACTACCGTTCCCTCCACGCCGGTTTCTTAAGCGGAGATGACTTCGCGGTTAAGCACGCGGAGGTCATGCTACAGATGAAGGTGATGGGGGCGGCCCACGCCCAGAACAAGGCGGTTTTTACGTAGTTTTTAGGGCGGCAGGTATAGGGGCGCCCGGAAAGAAAGATCCGGGCGGCTCTTCTTGTAACAGGTTTTCCTTTTCCTGTATGGTGGATACATGAAACCCCAACTGCCGGAAGAGTGGAAAAATTTAAAAAACGCCCTGGATTACATTGAACATTCCCCCGTGCCTCCCTCCAGGGCGAATATCGCCGCTTACCTTTCCCTTAGCCGTACTACCGTATCCTCTCTCGTTACCCAGCTTATTTCGGCGGGCATTGTCGAGGAACTGGACTCGGCGGTTAACGGCCGGGGCCGGCCGGGTATTCCCCTGCATCTTTCCGCCCGCCGCTGGTATGCCCTGGGCGCCGCTTTTTCCGGCGGCGGGTGGATTTTCCTCATGGTGGATATGCAAGGGAACATCAAAAAAGAACATACGGAAAAAGCGGCCTCTTTCTCGGTAAACGATTTTATCAGGAGTCTTTTGCGCGGCCTCTCCTATATGATCAAAAGAAAGCCCGGCCCCCTTCTTCCCCTTATCGGGATAGGCAGTCCGGGTCTGGTGAACAGCGATACTGGGGAGATCATCAGCGCCGACGATATGGACTGGCACGGGGTAGCCCTGGGGGAACTTGTCTTAAAGCATACCGGCATACCCGCCCTAATCATGAACCGTCACCGGACCAGCGGTCTTGCCGAGGCGCGTTTCGGGATTGGTAGAAATACTAAAGACCTTATCTATATCGGCGTGGGGACCGGCATCAGCGCGGCCCTGATCAGTAACGGTGTTTTGCTGGAGGGAACCAGTTTCAGCGCCGGCGAGATAGGCCACACGGTAATCGATCCCAAGGGCCCGCTTTGCGGCTGCGGCAGGCACGGCTGCCTGCAGGCCATGGCCTCTTCCCAAGCCCTGGTCAGGATTGCCCGGGAACTGCACGCCTCCCTGGTCAGCCGGGGCGCCCCCCTGCCTTTTAACCCCCTCTGGGACATCCTGCACGACAACTCCATGATCTCCGGCGAGCTTATCGGGATGGAAGCGAACAACGGAAATATGGTGGCTATAGACTGTATGCAAAAGATAGCGGAGTACCTGGGCATGGCGGCGGGAAACCTTATCAACATCCTGAATCCCCGGAAGATCATTATCGGCGGTTCCCTGGGAAACACCGGGCCGCTTTTAACAAAACTCATATCCCAGGAGGCGGCGAAACACGCCATGCCCACGCCCATGGCCGCGGTGAGCATAGAGCAGGGGCTTCTGGGTAACCGGGCAAGCGCCCTGGGCGCTACCTGTTTACCCCTTCAGTACAAGCTGGAAATATTGGGGGAACAAATATCCCCCGGGAACGGCAGCTAGCAGTTTGTCGTGCTTCGGCGAATTTCTGCATATACAGACCTGAGGTATTAAACCTCCGAGTGCAACCACTTCGGGACTAAAAGAATAGTAGACTTGTTCAAGAACCCGGTTGGTTCTCTGCAGAAATCACGGCTACAATCATTTTTCGGTAAAGGCACAGATATACATGGCTTCACTGAAGAAGGCAATAGAATTCCTGCTCCTGATATGATGTACTCCCGTGTCAAGTACTTTCTTACAACAATTTTGTGAAATCACTCTATCTGATATGATGTGCCGCCGGTATATTTTCCAGGAATTTGTCCTCTATCTCCCTCCCGTCGCAGGTGTGTCCCAGCCTGCGATCCGGCCGGGCCTCGCCGTGAAAATCGCTTCCCGCGGTTATGAAGAGGCCAAGCTCCCTGCCCAGTTCCTCAAGCCGGCGGCATTCCCGCAGTTTCGCGGTGGGATGCCAGGCTTCAATACCCGCAAGCCCCCTCTCCTTCAGTTCCCCCAGCAGAGCCGGCAGACGGCCCCAGGCCACGTGGAGAGACATGGGGTGGGCCAGGACGGGAACCCCCCCGGATTCCCGGATAAGCGCGGCCGCCCGCTCAAATTCCAGCCCTTCTTTGGGCGCGTAAAAGGGTTTCCCTTCCCCCAGATACCGGGCAAAGGCCTGTTCCCGGTTTTTCACTATTCTCCGTTTTACCAGAAGGGCGGCAAAATGGGGCCGTCCCAGGGAATGACCCGCGTCATCTCCGGTTCCCGCCTTGCCGCCTTGGGTTTCATCCCCCCGGGCCAGGGCAAGCAGTTCTTCCCAGGCGGCGTCGATGCCCATCTCATGCATCCGCTCAAGAATCACCCGGTTTCGCAGTTCCCTGCGGCGGGAAAGCTCGGCCACCGCTTCCCGGAAGGCAGGGCTTGGCTGTCCGATTCCCAGGCCAAGCAGATGAAATTCCCCGGTTATTTGATACTCGATTTCCATTTCAATACCGGGGATGAAAAGTATCCCCTGCTTCCGGGCTTCATCCTTCGCCCTGTCCAGCCCGTTTATGGTATCGTGATCGGTCAGCGCGATTGCCCGGAGCCCCCCGCGCGCCGCCTCCCGGATAAGTTCATCGGGATTCAGGCTTCCGTCCGAGGCCCTGGAATGGGTGTGCAGGTCTATCATAGGGTCAGTATGAATGATAAAGCGGTGATGATAAAGTGTGTTTCCCCCGAAACCCCCAAGGGTGATGTCACGCGTTGGACCACTATTATAACCAGTGAGATAAAACAGCGCGGCAGTATTACTAGCACCAGTATTTGCAGGTTCTACACCTACATCGTTGCCATAGATGATGCCGCTCGGTTCACCGGCTGCCGCCGAACTTGTTACCGAGGCCGCCGACTATCCGCTGGGTCTCCTTGAGGGCCGCCGCTTCTATCGGGCTTGATCTTTCCGCCCTTACCCACGAACCAGTATGACCTGGCTTTACTTTGAGCAGATTTTAGCATCAAAAGAAATAGACCCGTGAACGGTTACGATTTTTTTATGGGTGCATTTTTATTCCAACTCCAAATTTATCGATAAAATTTGAAGATTCAGTGAAATAATATTGAAAATAAATACCCCTCCCATCTAATTTAGGAAACATAATATCTGCTTCCACATATGGAAATGAAAACAATCTATTTTCTGGGCCGCCGTCCGGTACATTAGAGGTTATTGCCCAGGCTCCTGTATAACCGCCGCCAAGGCCTATACCGATAGAAGAAAAATAAAATTCAGCCAATCCGCCGTAATAATACGAGAACCCTGTGCCAAACACAAAGGGATCTCTAAAAAAAGAGATAATTGGCCCGCCGCCCGCTTCGCCCATTAACCTTAAATCAAAACCGCCATTAATCAGGCGTATACCCAAACGGGGGCCAAATTCAGGGGCAATACTGCTGCCAAGGCGCCAGCCCAATTGGATATTTGGGGTATACTCAAGGCCAATATATGTATTTCCAAGCATTGCCCCCAGAGGACTGCCACGACTGACGCTGACAATAACATCCTCATTGACAGGGTGTTCTACCTGTATCGGCCCGCCGTTCTTTGTTTCAGCAATTAATCCAGGGGTATTGGATGTGATCCCGTATGCATATTCCTTTCCGCCAATCGTTTGAGTTACCCATACATCCGATGTCAGAAATTCTTCCTTAAATATTTTAATGGCCAAACGGGCATGGTTTTCCACCTGTATGGTATACACTTTTCCTTGCTCAAACTCAAAATCGTGGTTCCAGATTTCGGTGTAATAATTTTCTAATATTCCAGCACCGACTGTCCGGGATTCCCGTATAGTTATTCTATGCATCCCAGGAACCAGCTCAAGAATATTATTATCTCTGCCAAAAGATGAATTTGAAATAGAAACACCATCAATGCTTATGCCGCCATCGGCCTTTCCAATCACCAAAATGCGGCTTTTTGAAACATTTTGCGATTCAGCCTTACTTTCCGTTTGCCGCAAAACTTCGGCTGTTACACAACCTATGAGTGTTATCTGTGCCAGAATAATTACAGAGCAAAACGTAAAGACTGCCACCTGTTTTTTTCCGGTTTTCCCGAACATATTAATCTCCTTATTCATCTGTTGCTCCTTACTATCCAGCCTTGCCGGATAACGTAAACGTATATAAACGCCCATACGGGCATTTATTCACAAAAACCTATCACTACAAACAGAGTGAAGGGGTTTCCCCTCTCTCCACCAACAGCGGAGCCTTTAACATCGGCCCGTAGGGGCCGGCCGGGCCGGTTAGCCCAAAGGAGATCCGCGTCCCGTAGTCGCTCCGGGAGTCGGGCGGTGTGGCCCCCTTCATCGCCCGGATCTTCGCCAGCTCCACCAGGTGAATCCCCGGAAATGTCAGATCCGCTTCCGGCTGGGCCTGGGGCGCCTTGGTCTTGGCGTATGCCGTGTACCACAGGGCATAGGCGTTGACCATGACGGTCTGGGCCGCTGGGGATATGCGTCTACTCCGGAGTAGAACCGCCGCATTTCTCCGCAACATACTGATTCGGGAAATTTTCGTAATAACCGGGGAATTTTTTATAATCAAGGAAGGGAATTCAGGGCAAAACTCCAGGCCGTAGTGGCGGTTTTTAAGGAATGGCCGGAAACCCACGCTATATATATAGCGTGTGTGTGGGGGGGGGGGGGGGTAAGAGAATTCATCATAAACGGGGAATAATGAACAACAGGGGAAGGGGGCAAATTACGCATAAGCGCCGGGCCGCGTTTGGTATCGTACATGCCAAAAACTCCGCTCATAACAAGAATCATACCATCCTTTAGAAAGAGACGCAAGGGGACGCGCCGTCCTTCTTGTTATTCCCCCCCGCCCCTGCTATAGTAACCGTCTCTGTATGCGACTACCCGCCCTTTTTAACAACAAAGAATTTTATAAAAAGCTTTTTTCAATCGCCATCCCCATCATGCTGCAGAACCTGATCGGCTCCTTTGTGAACATGGTCGACACGGTGATGATAGGCCGGCTGGGGACGGTGGAGATTGCCGCGGTCGGTTTGGGGAACAATGTGTTTTTCCTCTACATGATAATCCTCTTTGGGATCTGTTCCGGAGGTTCGGTGTTTACCGCCCAATTCTGGGGCAGGCACGATGTCCGGGGGATACGGAAAAACATGGGTCTCTGTCTGGCCCTGAATCTTTCCACGGCCCTGGTCTTTACCCTGGCGGTGATCTTTGTCCCGGAGCGGATCATGGGGATATACTCCCGGGATCCGGCGGTGATAGAAGCCGGGGTAACGTACCTGTCCTACCTTGCCCCTTCGTTCATCCCCTTCGCGGTGATCCAGGCCTTTGTCCTTTCCC
>JAISWN010000393.1 GCA_031271075.1 Treponema sp. | reverse complement strand
GAAAATGCGGCCACGGTGAAGGTAATGCGACGTATAGCGGAGGCCGCCGCCGATCCCCGAAGGGGTGCGGCGGTTTTTGGGGAAAACTATACGGGGATGGTTGTGGGGTTCAAGGGGAAGGCAGGGGCCGGGGGATGGTATGCCTTACCATGCAGGATACGGCTATTACTTGGCGGGGATTGTGCCCCTGCCTTAATCCCCTTGGTTCAACCGGGAAAAGGCCGGGAGGCCCGGAGCGCAGCGTAGCGGCCTTACGGCCTTTTAACCTTTGGCTTTGCCCTGCGGAAGAACGGGACAAGAACCGGGCCATAGGGGGTAAAAAACAGCGCCGTATTAGGGCTTGGATCTGTTTTTCGTTCTTTCACTGGATGACGGGCAAAAGGTAAAGCGATATAAAAAAACCGGTTCTATCATTGTGTGAAATCCGCCATCAAAGGAAAACCCGGCCATTTCCGCAGGGCATTACCCGCAACACTGCCCCCTTAAAATTGTTGTACAACCAGTGGCTTTACTGCCTAATTCAGAGCCGGGGGTATCCAACTACCTTTTTCGCCTAAAAATGTATCCAGGCCCCAATATGTCGCTGTTTTTTACCCTCCGACCCCTGGTTCGAGGACTCTATTTTTACCCCTGTGGCCCGGTTTCTTTCCCATTCTTCCGCAGGGCAAAGCCAAGTGTAAAAGATTCGGTAGCCCCGCCCGAACGGAATCAAAAATGTATCGTACTATGTCCGGTGTTTTTGTCAATTGTTCCCGCTTTCGCCTGACATTCGTCCGTTCCATTCCGGCGTGTTTTCTGACTTTATGGACAGACTCTAGTTATAACAAATCTGAAAATTCAGGTGAGAACTGCTGTCCCGACAATCGGGAATATTGATATATAATATCTTCGTTGACATATAGGCAAGATGATGTTATCATGTTTTAGAGGAGATAGGGATGAACAGGGTAGTTATCAAAATACGGGAAGGCGGTACTGGATTTGCGGAGATTTTCGCCGGAAAAAATTACCGGATCTGTCATCGGCTCCGAAAAGATCAGGATTGCAACAGCTTTGAAAAGCCCGGCGCGGTGTGGTAGACTGGCCTTATTATGACAGGTAGACCATTCATAGAAGTTGGCGATAAAAGCCCGCCCCTGGATTTTGCGGTAACGGAGCTTGAAAAAGCTTTCAAAGACAACCCGGCCGCCGCCGCGGTGGAAAAGGCCGCGTTGTACAGCCGCCCGGATCCCCAATGGCCCTGTAATGCCGGGGAACAGGGATACTCGCTCTACGTGAACGATAAGCGCATCATCATCGCGGGGGCGGATGCGGCGGGGGCCATGTACGGCGGCCTGGATCTTGCCGCCCTTTTTTCCGCCGGTGGTGATCTTGCCGGTCTAAAATCCTATACTGTTACCCCTTTTGTTCTCCGGCGGGGCATCAAATTCAATTTACCCTTGGATGCCCGGACTCCCAGCTACAGCGACAGTGGGGACTCGGCTCAGGAAAATATCGTTAATGTCTGGGACATGGATTTTTGGAAGGGTTTTCTTGACCGTATGGCGCGGAATAAGTTTAACGTTCTGTCCTTGTGGAACCTCTCCCCCTTCCCCTCCATGGTACGGATCCCCCGGTATCCGGAAACTTCCCTTGCCGATGTAAAGCGGGCCGTCCGCATGCCCCGGGGTACCTTGCGGGGGATGGATTTTTTTACCGGACAGCAGGAATCCTCCCTGGTTACCATCAAAAAAATGACGATAGAGGAAAAGATTATCTTCTGGCGGAATGTAATGGAATATGCCGCGGAACGCTGCGTTGGGGTATACCTGTTTACCTGGAATATTTATACCTACGGGACGCAGTATTCTAACTACGGCATAAGCGACAGTCCCGCGAATCCGGTTACCAGAGATTATGTGCGCCGGGGGACGGAGGCCCTGATACGGACATATCCCCTGTTAAAAGGCATAGGCGTAACGGCGGGGGAGAATTTCCGCCGGGAATGGAAAACCGATGTTCGCGAAGACCTGGTCTGGGTCAGGGAAACCTACGGTCAGGGCGTCATGGACGCGTTGATCAGAGAAAAGGACCGCCCTTTCACGCTGATCTTCCGTTCCCACATGACCGGCGCGGCCCAGATGGAGGAAGTCTTTAAAGATTTCCCCCATACCTTTGAGATGAGTTTTAAGTATTCTATGGCCCATATTCATTCCACGGAAAAGCCCCGTTTCGGGGATAAGTTTTTCAGTGAGATGAACAGGGAGAGGAAAGCTTGGCTTACCCTACGGGACGATGATTTTTACCTCCTCCGCTGGGCTGACGCGGATTTTGTCAGGACTTATCTGAGGAATCTTCCCCATGCCGTACTGGGCGGGTTTTACCTGGGGAGTGACGGCATCATCTGGGGCAGGGATTACGCCGTCCGTGACGAAGGTGAAAACGGCGCTTACTTCTTTGACCGGCACAAGTTGAGCTTTTCCCTGTGGGGGGAACTGGCCTACAGCATTGAGCGGGAAGAGGGTTTGTTCCGGTTTTCATTCGCTAAAGACTTTGGCCTTGGGGGAGAAATGGCTTATGAAGCCCTGAAAACCGCGTCCAGGGCAATTCCAATCCAGCAATGTGTCTATTGGCACGATTATGATTTCCAATGGTACCCGGAAGCATCGGCAAGCTATCTGGAGGGGGAAGATTTGCTTATCTTTCACAGTGTTCTTGATTTTACCCAGGGGCCGGCGTGTCCTGATTCCGGCTATCTTTCTATCGGTGATTACTGCGATTGCGTTTCGCGGGGTGAAGCGCCTCAGGGTATTACGCCCCCCGAAGCGGCGGAACGAATAGAGCAGTATTGCCGCGCCGCCCTTTCCCTGCTGCAATCCGCGGAAGGGCAATCCGTGAATTCAAAATCCGCGGTAACAGGCCGTTCTTTCGCCGCAAAAAATCTGCTGGAAGACATCCGGGCTATGGCTTATCTGGGCTTGTACTACGCCTATAAAATCAGGGCCGCAACGGCGGTTCTCCTGTGCCGTCAGGCGGCGCGTCCCCAAGACGCTAAAAACCGGCGGAGGGAAGCCATTGCCAACGCACGGGAAGCCGCCGCCTGTTGGAAGGTTTATTCATCGTCTGTGGCAGCGCGCTACCGGCCCCAGCGCCTGGATCGTCTGCGCAACGCGGTAAGCCCGGATATGTTTGACGGCGCCGTCTGTTTTGATATTACAATCTGTGAAAATCTGTAAGGAGAAAAGACATGACCGAACGATTTATTGAAGAAAAACTTAAAACCCCTGTAGGCTATGAATGTGACGTGGCGGTAGCCGACGGCGGGCCTGGTGGCGGCTCTTGCCGCGGCGAGGAACGGGGCAAAGACCATCCTCTTTTGATAAATATTTTTGTTGACATGTAGATTGATGACCGCTATAATGCCCCATGATCTTTTAGGATCAAAATTCTTTTCCAGGGAGACGGTAATGAAAAAGGGTCTTATGGCGTTACTGGCGCTGATGAATATGAGAAGGCTGATGAATATGCTTATGATGAAAAAATTTGACGGGC
>JAISWN010000240.1 GCA_031271075.1 Treponema sp. | reverse complement strand
CCCGCCTCCCCGGCGTGGGCCGCCTCAATGGCGGCGTTCATGGACAGGAGGTTGGTCTGGCTGGCGATGTTCTGCATCACCGCGTTGATCTCCAGGAGCCCTTCGGACTCCCGGGCGATTTCCTGGATATCCTCCGCCACGCCGTGAAGGCCAGTACGGCCTACTTCGGAGGCTTCCATCAGATCTTTAACGTTGCCGGCGTTGCTGGAAAGGGTTTGGGAGACGGACTGGATATTGGCGAGCATTTCCTCCACCGCGGCGGAGGACTGGGCGACGCTGGAACTCTGCTGATCCACCTGGGTATTGAGCTTGTCGATGTTAAGGGTGATCTGTTCCATGGTTGCGTTGGTTTCCGTTACCGACGCGGACTGATTAATAACCCGGCCCTTTATGCTCTGAATATTGGCGGTGATCTGATTAACGGCGGAGGCTGTCTGGGACATATTGTTGGAAAGCTCGTTCCCGATATCAAAAAGCGAGACGCTCTGGCTTTTTATGGTAACCACCAGGTTCCTTATTTTTTCCAGAGTCGCGTTAAAGTACCGGGCCATATCGCCGATTTCGTCTTTCGAATTGATGACAACCGTTTTGGTAAGATCCCCTTCGCCTTCGGATATATCCTTGAGGGTAAATGCCACCTTGACGATGGGCTTGGCAATATTTCCGGAAACAAAGAAGATAACTACCGCCGTGATAAGCACCGAGACTATCATAAGAACAATAGTAAAGACGGTTAGGGAATTGACTTCGGTAAGAACAATATCCTTCTCCGTGCCCAGCATCAGGGACCAGGTAGCGCCGGTTTCGCCTATGAAAAAGGGATAGAGGATAAGCTCCATATCTTCATCGAGGACATCCGAATGTACCTTAAACCTGTGTTTCACTCCTGTTTCTACCACTTTCTGAGCGACATCGGTATTCTTGCCGTAGAGTCTGTTCTGGGCGTCCTTGAGGAATTTGCCGATATGATCCTCACTATAACTGGCGACAATTATACCCGCATCGGAATAAATCGTCATGGCGGAGATATCCTCCAGTTCCGGGTCATTAAGGATATCGTCCACCAGCGGCTGGGTAAAGGCCAGGTTGACATTTACCCCCACCCGGCCTACCACTTCGCCCGTCTTGCGGTAAATAACCGGCACGGTAATATTTGCCGTATGGGTATTCTTTCCGGCCACGATCTGGGGCTCCGGCTCGGACATGATATCCTTCCGGGAATTTGCTCCGGTGATGCTCTGCATAATCGTAGGCACATCGTTATAGGTAAGGTGTTCAATCATCCCGGATTGCCGGCTATACCAGTTGGCCCATTGGCCGGCTTCGGTACAACCGGGCAGTCCGGCAAAGTCGGCGTCCCTGCCGGGATCGATGGTGTTGGGCTTAAAGACCACAAAAATGCCGACCAGACGTTCCTCGGATTGCAGTATTGATTCCATGAACTGATCGAAACGGTTGCGCTGCCTGCCCACCTCGGCCTTGTCAAAGTCGGACAGGGTGTCAGCCAGGGTGTGGGCGGTGCGCAAGTAGGAATCGTACATCATCTGAACAAGCCGGGCCTGTTCAGCGGCAAGCCGCTCCTGGCTTTCCTTCGCGGAAGCCATCTGCAGGGAAGATGCCCGGTTCAGCAGAATAATGGATATGGCCGCCACAATAGTGACCAAAATCGAAATAACGATGATACATAAACGGTATTTTAGTTTCACAGGTGCCTCTCTCTTCTCCATTAATTTAAAAGACGGAATAAATACAAGGCAAGATAAATGGGGTTGTTCTTGAAAGATAGGCTGACAATTCCTTAGAAACTACAAAGCGGAATTCATAAAAAGTTTTACCTACTTACCTTTTGCGTCTGCAACCCCTATTCAGTTGTAACGCAATTTCAGAACTTTTTTTGTTCTCCGGTGTTTTAACAAAGGGGCGACGCGGTGGACCAGGGGGCCCTCTTAAAGGCCCTGGAGGGGGGGAAGGTAGCCGGGGCCGCCCTGGATTACGATCCCGAACCTCCCGCCAGGGATAACCCCCTGCTGCGCCTTCCAAACGTGATCGCCACACCCCGTATCGCTTCCAGCACCGTTGAGGCTAATATCATGACGGTCCTTCACGCGGCCATGGAAATTCACCGGGTCTTGTCCGGGAAAAACCCCCTGCGGCCGGTTAACCGGCCGGTCTTCGGGAACTCCGGATAAGCCAGGAAAGAGGAGGAGGCGGAAATGAAAACCCCCGTTATTGAATACATGGAGATCTACCCCGTGGCGGGCAGGGATTCGATGCTGCTCAACCTTTCAGGCGCCCACGGGCCGTTTTTTACCCGTAATGTGGTTATTCTCCGGGATTCGGGCGGCGCTCTTGGCCTGGGGGAAGTTCCGGGGGGTGAAAAGATCCGTTCCGCCCTGGAGAAGATCCGGCCCCTGGTGCTGGGCGCTTCCCTGGGGGACTGGAAAAATACCCTGCTGAAGATAAGCGGGGCCCTTTCCGGAGGCCCTGAGGATGTCCGGGGGGAACAGACCTTTGATCTCCGTACCGGCGTCCATGTGCTTACCGGGGTGGAAGCGCCCTTTCTGGATCTGCTGGGGAAATACCTGGAAGTTCCCGTGGCCGCCCTGCTGGGGGACGGACAGCGGCGGGACCGGGTAAAGGCCCTGGGCTATCTTTTTTATGTGGGGGACCGGAAAAAAACCGCTTTGCCCTACCTGTCGGAGGAAGACTCCCCGGTTGAGTGGTACCGCCTGCGGCGCGAGGAGGCCCTGGGGCCGGAAGCGGTGGTCGCCCTGGCAAAGGCCGGTCAGGCCCGTTACGGTTTTTCCGACTTCAAATTGAAGGGCGGGGTTTTCCCGGGGGAGGAGGAAATGAAGGCCGTTAAGGCCCTCAAGGAGGCTTTTCCCGGCGCCCGGATCACCCTGGATCCCAACGGCGCCTGGAGCCTCCGGGAAGCGGTTTCCCTCTGCTCCGGCATGGGGGAGGTCTTAAGCTACTGCGAGGATCCCTGCGGCGCCGAGGGGGGGTTCTCCGGCCGGGAAGTGATGGCGGAATTCCGCCGGGCCACCGGGCTTCCCACTGCCACCAACATGATCGCCACCGACTGGCGGCAGATGGCCCACTCGGTAATGCTTCAGTCCGTGGACATCCCCCTGGCGGATCCGCACTTTTGGACCATGGAAGGTTCCGTCCGGGTAGG
>JAISWN010000223.1 GCA_031271075.1 Treponema sp. | reverse complement strand
CCGATTTTTTCAATGCTGCCCACATCCAGGAGGAGCATCTTTGAAAAGATCCTTTTTCGCAAATTAAGCCGGGCCTTGGCGGTACAGCGGTACTCCGCCTCGCCGATAAGGGCCTCGCCCAAGAGAACCAGAAGCGCCCCAAGGAAAGCCTGCCCCAGGGCCCGGTACAGCAAGGCCCGGGACAGGGGAACTTCCCCCATGACGCCTAAAAAACCGGAGAGGGTTTGGGCGAACAGGGCGATCCCGGCCAGGGCCAGGAGTTTAAGGCAGACTATTACGATAATCCATCTCCACAGCCCCTTCGCCATCCTGAGGAGGATCTTACTTATCAAAAGCACCGCCGCCTCCTTTTGTGTTATATAAATCTAACAATAACGTATCACCTCCCCGAATTTGCGTCAAGCGCCGTGCCGGAGGGGGCTTGAAACAATGTGCCTTCCATTGGGGTTGTAGGTGGCTGACCTACCATGCTTGGAATGTCCCTCCAGCGGCCTTAGTTCCCGCCAATGCTCATCGGTTGTTCCCATAATTGCCAAACCTGTTGCGTATCATAATTTTCGCTTTTCTTAATGTTTTGGCGGCCTTGAGATTTTTCTTTGCCATCTTATTATTCGGGTCAAGCCTGATTGCTTCGGTACAGTCGGCTATGGCCTGATCACACTCCCCTTTATCGTTATACACCTCCCCGCGCTTGTTATACGCCTTAGCGAAATTGGGGTCAAGCCTGATCGCTTCGGTAAAATCCTTTATACTTCGCTCATAATTCCCCTTTAAATACAGTAAAATCCCCTTTTTGTAAAAATTTTCCGCTTGGGTTTGAACACCTGCCAATGTGCCGGCATTTGGGGTATAGGTGATTTTTTTAGGAATATTCTTTGGAATGAGATTGTCATTTAAAACAGAATTTTTTTTATCTCCCCGCAACACAAGCGCCAGCATATCAACCACATCCGCCGCTATCTCTTCCGCCATGAAGAATTCTTCACACAAATACCGCGCCTGCTGCTTTTTACAAATTTCCAGATCGTCTGCGGCGTCAATCGCCTTCGCCGCTCCCGCTTCAATAACCCGGAGCAAAAGGCGGCGTTCTCTGGCAAATTCGCTCCCGGTATAGTCCAGGATAAATGCCCTGTTATTGGCGGGGTTGAGCAGAACCTCTTTGCCCTGCTCCGTGATGAGGGTTTGAATAAGGGCGGTGAATTGGGGAGGTATGGTCATGACATTGCTTTTTCCTCAAAATCAAACATCTTTTTCATCCTTGTGCACAAACTCTCCATACTCAAGAGGTCCATCCTGTTCATCCAACGATTTGACCGTGACAGTTTCTTCGGCGATCATCTTGTCCGTGGCGGATTTTTCTTCGTCAACTTGTTTTTGCAAGAGCGGCGCAACCTGCCGCACCGCTTCCATGTTGATTATTCCCGCTATACTCGTATCATCGCCTTTGCCCCTGGTGGCAAGGGAATTGGCAAGGTCTTTAAGCTGTCCGCAGGTAGATTCAAAGTCGTCTTCGGCAAAGGTAAGCGCAATAATACGATACAGCTTATACAGATGTTTTTCGTTGTCCGCAACCGGATAGTTGTCGTCCACTCCGTCACTGCATAAAAAGACGGCGGCCGGAATTTTTTCCGTTATCGGAGCATAATATATACGCGCCCTTTCCATGGCGTCATCATCGCAAAGGGAAGATGTAACATTCAAAAAACATCGTTCATCCCAAGGGACAGGCTGATCAACAGCGCCATCCTTGTAAAGAACGGTAAACCTGCCGTCTCCAAGGTGTATACCAAACCAGTATGCATCTGTTATAGCGGCAACAATCAGCGTCGTCCCATAGGTATGATGAATGTCTTTCCCTTCGCGGTATTTTTTTTTATGTTTTTCATCCACCCTTTCCAGTTCTTCATCCGTAACAGGGTTTGACCGATAGTCGTCTTCCACCTTCCCATGCCAGGAAGCGATAATATGCTTTACGAGGTCATGGAGAAATTTTTCAAAGACTTCTTTTGACGGCCACTGTTTTAACCGGACAATATTGAGTAATCGCGGACTCAGGCGGTTTACAAATTCGATAACGGCATCTCTCGCGGTGCGGGCGGCAAATTCCGCGCCTCTTGCGCTGCGGAAACAGTTTTCATCGCCGTGACCATCGGCAATTACGCACAGGGCAACCGGCGATCTGGATTTATCCTGATACGATGGATAATGAAGGGAAAAATCCTCACAACCCTTGCCGTGTTTTGTATGGCTGATACCGGCGGCCGTTACGGAAAAGGGCTTATAGGGCATACCCATTACCAGTCACGCTGCGAATCCGAATCGGCTTCCTCAAGAGCTTCCCGCATAGCGGCGTTTACATCTTCCTGTTTCTGCCCATCCCCCGTGTTAGTAGCACCAACCTTGGGAGGCTTACTTGCTATTTGGGTACTGCGGACACTAACAAACTTAATCATTTTTTTGAGTATCGCGGCGTTATGTACTTCAAGAACTGATTCCATTGTACCAGTGAATTCTCTGAGTACCTCTTTATTCGCTTCATCGCCGATGGCAAGCGCGACTTTTACGGCTGGTTTGAACCAATTGTTTTGCTTTAAAAGTTCAAACTCGTTTTGCCACTTATCGGTAGGTTCGCCGTCGGACATAAGGAATATAACCGGAGCATAAGAACCGGACGCTTCCCGCATAAAGGCTTTTTGGGAGAGTTTTTCGTTTAGGGCTTTGTACGCCGCGCCAAGATCGGTAACGCCTCCCGCGTCAATATAATTCCAGCGGAACTGGTCGGCTTCCACCGGTCCTTGCGCCGTAAGCCAGCGGGCGCCGGAAGAAAACTCCAGCGCCGCTATTTTTATTTGAGCATCGGCATTCTCATCCGATACTTCCTTGATTGCGGGTATTGCCTCCTCAATAGCGGTATTCACCGCGCCGATTTTCGCGCCTCCCATGCTTCCCGAAGCGTCAATAACAAAGAACAGCACCATCGTCCTTCTGGGAATTTCCACCTTGTCATTCAACGACATATCCTATGCCTCCTTGTGAATTTGGTAGTATTCCAGCGTTAGCGCCGCCAAAATCAATAGCCATGTTTTTTTTCAAGGCCACCGAAGCGCCGGGCACAAGCGAAATTGTGTTTCCTTTTCTCATTACCAGCCAATTCTTCTTCGACACATTCTTGAGCTCAAAACCACCCAGCATCTTTCGTGCGATTTCACCGCTTGGGGTTTCAAAATCGTCTGAGTCTTTTTCAGTATGACAGAGGTAGAGTTTCGTCCGCTGGTGGACCGGCAGGTTGTAGCGGTATGTTTTTATATAGAACGGGAAAGAATTGGGTTTTCCTGCACGCCGGGTACTGATTGGGAACAACTGGATCGGCAAAATAAACCTCCCCGCAGGGGCATTTGTAAATTTCACCCTTCATGCGGATAAAGAGGCGCAGCCATTCCTGCTCAATTATTCTCTTTGAAGGATCTGACAACACTTCTTTGCTGAAGGCTCTAATAAATTCCTGACGCAGGTATTCCGGCAGGAAAGGCCAGCGGGTAATAGCCCCCTTGTGGATACCTTGCACCGGATGGTTGGAACTATCATCCGGGTCAAAAATAAAGACCGGGTTTGTGCCATAAATCCGTCTTTCGTGTTCAGCGTCCATACAGACCGGGCAGCCCTTCTTGCCTTCCAAAGGATGATTATTGGTCCAAAGTAAAAAAAGCACAACCGCAAGGGAGAAACGATCTGTTTTTATATCCGGGTTTGCGTGTTTGGCAACGATTTCCGGCGCCATATAACGGACTTTCCCGGCTATCCCGAATTCTTTCCATACTCGGAAACATTATCGTTATCGCAGATAAGCACGTCCCCGTTCCTGGGATTGATGAAAAAGTTGCCATCGTTTAGGTCCTGATAACTGTATCTGCTGTTATGCAGGGCGCGAAAACCGGCGGTAATATGCAACGCAGCATTGACCATGGCGGTAACGCTGGCAAATCCTTCTTTGGCAAGCAAGAATTTAGAAAACTCTTTATACTCAGGAGGCCGCAAGTCCATGATATAACCAAAAGCCCCGCCGTCATACTCGGTAATGTCCTCGGGCCAAAGAAAATTTTTGGTGGGTTTCCCTTTCTTGATGTTGTTTAAAATATTTTCATAAAACTTATTGGGGGTTTTGAACTTTTTCCCCGTGTACCACTTGAACGCTTTGGGTTGACCGGCATAGTCAACCTTGTAAACCGCGCCCTGCCCGCCTTCACCGAGTTTTTCCTCAATGACAATTTTTTTAAAGTTTTTTGTCTGGATCGAATATCCTTTAGGTAAATCCGCCATATATCACTCTCCTGTGGTTTAGCTGACAGCATGCCAGAGCATTATTTTTCTGAACATCATTTTGAACATCGCAACGTTATATACTTCAAAAACTGATTCCATTGTACCGGTAAATTCTTTGCGCACCTCTTTATTCACGTCATTGCCGATAGCAAACGCGACTTTAACAGCTACTGAGAGTATATTTATGATATATTTGTTGCTATGCCCAGAGATACATCGACAGAGATACATCGAAAATATAGTTTGTCCGGATATTTCCGCATTTGTTCAAGGCCCTGCCGGGAAAAACCCAATCACCCCATAGCCCACAAAGGACCGGCCTCCCCCGGCAGCCCGTCCCGCTACTGGGTAAACCACTTCCGTGAACTTCTCTTCGCTTCGCGGATATAGCCGTTCTCCGTCTTTGCTAACAACGCTCAGCTAAGGCCGCGCCGGAATTCCCTTTCCACGTCCCGTTTGACGTCCCGTTCCCGGATATCCGCCCGCTTGTCGTAGGTCTTCTTCCCCTTGCAGACCCCCAGTTCCACCTTTACCCGGCCCTTCTTGAAGTAAAACGACAGGGGGATAAGGGTAAATCCCTTTTCTTCCACCCGGCGGGTGAGGCGTTTTATCTCTTCCCGGTGGAGGAGGAGTCTCTTTTTCCTGTCCGGATCGTGGTTAAAGATCGATGAAAAGGGATTCTCCGCTATCCGGAGGGATCGGAGCCACACTTCGCCGTCGCTTATCTCGGCCCAGGCGTCGGGAAAGGAGATCTTCCCGTCCCGGAAGGATTTTACCTCGGTGCCCAGAAGCTCTATGCCGCATTCCAGGCTATCTTCCACCGCGTAGTCGTGCCGGGCCCGGCGGTTTAGGGCGATGATCTTGATCCCTTCGCTCATTGTTCTGTCCTCCCCTCCGGGGCCCGGGGCCGGACGATAAGGGGCCGGAAGGATACGAAGGGGGAACAGGCTTCGGGGGGCAGGGAAGCCCTGGTTTCCTCCCCCCTCTGCCGGAGGCTTCCGATCCGGAAGCCTCCCTGGAGAACCCGTTCAGGGGAGGAGATCCGGCCGATTGCCCTGGGGAAGGCGGAGAAGAAGGCCAGGGGCGCGTAGGGGTCCTGGCGCCATTCCCAGAACCTGGCTTCCCCGCCGGTTTCCCGGACATAGGCCGTCCATTCCGCTTCGCCGGGGAGCCGGACCCGTGCCCCCTCCCAGCCGGGGGGAAGCCGCCGGCCAAGCCAGACGCAGAAGGCGGATGCGGCGTACCAGGAAACCCCTGTCCGGAAACCGGCGGTTTCGGAAGATTCCCCCGTCCCACTCGGCCCCGGCTCAAGGTAATCCCCGGTTACCAGGCCCTGTTCTACCAGATCTTCCCGGTTTTCCCGCCTCCACCGGGGCTCGTCTTCCAGGAAGGCTTCGTAGGAAGCAACGCTTACTTCGGTTTCCCCGATATAGATACTTTCCCCCGCCTGGATTCCGGGGATCTCCCGAAAGTAAAACCCCCCAAGGCTGATCCGGCGGCTTTGTTCCGCGTCCCCAGGGCCGCCGGGAAGGCTTGCCCCGTTTCCCGCCAGGCTTTCCGGGGAATCCCCGGACCGGGCGGCGTACCAGGGGGAAGCCCGCAGGGGATCCGCCAGATTCGGGGGGAGGAGCCCGGCAAGCCAGGGGGCCGTTTCCCCGGAACGGGCGGCCTGGTCATCAAGCCAGGAAAGCGCATCCTCCGCCGAACGGAGCAGGGAAAGGGGAGAGGGGGAAAGCCCCCCGTTATCCGCCAGGGCCTTTGCCCGGATAAGATCCCGCAGAGATGCCCTGGTAAGGGCAAAACGGGCGGCGGCCTTGAGGGTTTCATGGGCCTCTTCCCGCGCCTCCTTATCCCCGGCCAGATAGGGGCCGGCCCGGTAGAAACCTTCCGAAAGGCTCAAGGGTATCTGGTAGGCGTCTGTGGGTTCCCCGGCAAAAGTCCAGGCCGCGTAGTCGGCTCCGGCCCCGGCTATGATCCCCAGGGCTCCACCGCTTTCGCTTTGGAAAGGGCTTTGAAGGGCTTCCCCGCCGGGAGAGGCGCCCTTAGCCGGGGAAAGCCGCTCCCCAAAGCTCAGCCTCCGGGGGAAAAAGAGGGAAAAGGCCAGGCGGCCGGGGATTTGGACCTCGGTTTTCCGGCTTTCAAAACCCGGAAGAACCAGTTCCAGGCTGTGGGAACCCCGGGGGACGAAAAATTCGCAGGGAGCGCTTCCCCGGTAGACCCCGTCAAGCCTGACCGCCGCCCCCCAGGGCTCTGATTCAACCCTAACCAGGCTTCCGGGGCGGGAGATACCGGGAAAGAGAAGCAGGAAAAAGAGGGCCCCAAGGAGCGCCGCACCGTAAATAAGGCTGAGATACACCCCAGGCCGCAGGCCCAGAAAGGGTTTCAGGCGAATTTTATCTTCTTCCGCATAGTTTTCCGGCATGGCGGCTATTATATGACCCCCTTCAAGGCCTTGTCAACGAAGGCGCTTCGTGTTAATTTTTATTAAATGACCCGGAAAGCCGACTTTTTTGACCGGATCCAATACGCCACCGAGCTTTTTTTAAGCCGGAGGCGGCGGATCAAACGGGAGAAAAAGGAAAAACAGCGGAAGAAGAACCTTGTCCTGGACTGGGTCGAAGCCTTTATCTGGGCCGCCGGGATGGTACTCCTGATCAACCAGTACCTCTTGCAGGCTTACCAGATCCCCTCAGGCTCAATGATAGACACCCTCCTTATC
>JAISWN010000132.1 GCA_031271075.1 Treponema sp. | reverse complement strand
GCCGGTGTTTTCATCAATGTTGTCGGTTTCCCGTATCTTGATGTCGTAGTGAAAGTAGGTCCGGTAATCGCAGATATCCCGGAGTTCTTTGGAGTCCAGGGGGGAGTTGAGTATCCGGTCAAAGAGATCCTGCGCGGCTTTCCGCTCTCCCGGATCGGCAAGCTGGGAAAAGAGCCCGTCGTCGGCGCTGGGAATTCTGGCCGCCTGCCGGATAACTTCTATCTGCCCCTTCCGCTCGCCCAGTTCTTCCAGGGTAAAACGGTACTGATCCCGCCCGAAGTGCAGAGTGCGGAGGATCTGGTTGATCTCATTGAAACTTTCCTTTGCCTCCTCAATGTGCTCGTTCAGACGGGAAATAAAGTGCTCTTTAAACTCCTTTTCCGCGTCCTGATACGCCCTGGCTATCTTTTCCCGGTATTCGGGAAGCTCCGAAGTCTCAAGCCGCTTCAGCAGGGTTTCCGCCTCGGTGTTTTCCGACGGGTCTACGGGTAAAAGGTAATGAAATTCGTCGCTGTAATCTGCCACCAGTTTGTTGTACTCCTTCCTAAGTGATTCGGTGCGGGTTTTAAAATTTTTTAAAGTGGATTCGTAAGTATTGGTAAGCTCAGCTATACTGTTTTTGGAAAGTTTTTCGTCCGCGTATACCTCACATTCTCCTATCAAAAGGGGATGATCGTTCCCGAAAATCTTTATGGTTTCTTCTTTTTCCTCCAGCGAGCGGGTAAAGCCTTCAAGGGCGTCCTGGCAGCCGGAAAACTTTCTGTTCAGATCTCCCCAGGTTCTCTGCAGGCGCACGTCGTCTTCTTTCAGTAACGCTATTTGCCCGTCCAGATCTTTCCGCTTTTCTTCCAGTTCCCGGAACGATCGGGTGTCAAGCTCCGCAAGTTCCCTGTTCGCCCTGTCAAGATCCTCCTTCAGGGCGGCCCCGGCGGCGATGGACGGAAAGAGGTACTTTAACTCCGGCAGGCTCCGTATAACCCGGTTGCGGCAATCCTCGCGGCCCGCCGCCTCCCGTTCCGTTCTCTCCGCCTCCGCCAATTCCCCCTCAACCCGCTCCGCCTCGGCGGCAAGGAATTTCCGCCGTTCCTCCAGGGCCGATCTTCCCAGGTAGTGGCGGCGGTAAATTTCTTCCCTGATCCGGGAGGCGGTATGGTTTGTGTAGGTCATACACTCCCTGGTAACCGCCGAATCGAACTGTTTAAGGTTCGTTATGTCCGCCCGGGTTACCCTGCCCAGACTGTAGTCAATGTATATGCGGGCGTAACCTTCGGCCTTAACCAGTTCCGCCAGGGAACCCTGCTTCGCCCCGGCGCCCCGCATCTTTTCAATGTTCGGGATAAAGGCCCCCGCCACAGACCGGGGCAGGCGGTCGTAGACATCCAAGGCCCGCTGAAAATCCCCGGGCTTTACCAGGAGCGCGAAACGCCGGGTGTTAAGCCAGCCTTCCACCGCGTCCACCCAGGAGGGATCGGTAATTTCCGCCGCCTCGGCCAGGAAGAAGGCTTCGATGCCCGCCTTTTCCAGGGCGGCTTTCAGTTCCCGGGGAGCGTCGGGATAACGGAGGATACCCCGTTCCAGATCAGCCAGTTCCGCCCGTATATCCCGCAGGGCATTGGCGGCCTCCTCTTTCCTCCTTTCCGCCCGGTATTTTTCTTCCCGGTACCGGTTTGCCTCCCCTTCCACAGCGGAGCTTTCTTCGTCAAATTTATCCGTGATCCGGCGGCCCAGCAGGACCTCGCACTGGGACTTGAGGGTCCCGAAGCGTTCCGCGTTCTGCTCCTCCCTGGCAAGATCGCTTTCTATCCGCTTGATGCGCCGGCTTATCTCCTCGTAGATCCGGTGGGCGTCATTCGCCGCCAGGGCCATATCGGTTGCCCGCAGTTCCTGCTCAAGATCCGCGCGTTTTTGGTTCAGAGACGCTATTTCACGGGTAATGAAATCAAGCCGGTTCCTGGTTTCCACCAGCTCCACGGCGGCATGCGCCTTCCCCTGTTTCTCGTTTTCCCGTTCTATCCTGAGCTTCAGGTATTCCTGTTTCAGGATAAGGCCGTCGTAGTTCCGCCACTCGGCGGCCTTGGCGCTTATCTTTTTCAGCGTCCCTATCCGCGCGATTGCCCCCTTGGCCTGCCGATCCGCCTCCTTGTAGTTTTCCAGGTTTTGTTTCATGTCCTGAATGGAGACGGGGTTCTCCTCCAGGATAAAATCGCAGACAAACTGATCGATGGAATCCAGGGGCTTGAATCCGATGGAACGGGTCAGGGAATCCAGGTAGGGATTGACGTCCTGCTGCCGCTTGAACACGCCCAGCCGGTTGGTTATGTCCCGCAGGTAAAGCCGCTTGGCGTCGTAGGCGTCTATTTTCTGTTCCGCAAGGATGTTCTTAAACTGCCGGAACACCAGGGGGAGGATCTTGCCCGCCTCCCCGCCGCCGGAATTGACCTGAAGCGTCTTGATCGGTACGCCGGTTCCCGCCCAGAAGTGTTCGGTGTAGTGGTTGTCTTTCCACGCCTCAACGCATACCCCGCAGGCAAAACCCCCGCCGCTTCCCGGGCCGCTCCATTCCAGCATGATATGGGCAACCGTATCGCCCCGGCGGTAATCGGTAGTATCGCTGCCGATCTTGCAGCGGACATATCCCATCAGATCCCGGCCGCCGCCCCTGCGTTCCTCTGCGGCGGAGTTGAACTTTGCCATCCGGAGGTTTGCGGCCAGGGCGTACTGTATGGCGTCGATTACCGTGGACTTGCCGGAACCGTTGTCCCCCGCCAGGAGGCAGCGGTTCCCTATCTCTATCACCGTATCTTCAAAATTGTGCCAGTTAACCAGCCTTACCCGTTCCAGGGTTATCACGATTCGTCCTCCGCTGAGAATTCCCCCTGCCCTTCGCCCTTCCTGCCTTCCCTGTTCCGCAGAAAAGCTACCGCATCGTCCAGGGAGGCCCGGTCTATGCTCAGGGGAATGCTCGGGTAAAGCCGGATAAGCCCGTCCGGGTCCGCGTAGTCCGGGGAATCCAGGGCGATCAGTTTGCAGGAAGAGAGGCGGCGCAGAATATTGACAAGGGCGGTTTTTCTGATCTCCTCTCCGGTTACGGCGTTGTATTTCTGCTGAAAATCCATGACCGTAAGTGTCGGAAAGGCGGCGAGGGAAACTTCCAGTTTTTTGTCCTCGTAGAGGAGGCGCAGCGCCAGAACCGCGCATATTTCTTCCCGGGAAAAGTGCAGCCGGGTATTTCCCTGGCCCCGGAAGGCAATAACCCCCAGGCCCTCGTCCCTGACCAGGGAAGCGTCCATGCAGGAAAACCACGCCTCAAAAAGGGCGATGTTCCTGACAGTAAAATTGTACAGCTCCCTCTCCTTCTCAATGCCCCGGATAATAAAGGTTTTGGAGGTAAGGACATGGAGAGCCTGCCTGAATTGCTCGAAGTCCTCGTTTGACAGATCCCGTACCAGGGCAAGGGCCTCAAGATCCTGGTTCATGTTTCTTCCTGAACCGGATATCGGGAACCGAGTAACCGGCGCTTGTTACCGGCTCCCGGGACGCGGCCTCTTCCTCCACCGCGTAGCCGAAATTTTTACGGGAATCCCCGTAGAGAAGAGCGTAGACAAAACGGATAAAGGAATCTTCATCTTGTATCAGTTCCGCCGGCGTAAGGAGCCGGTCTTTTCCCCCCTGATCGTCAAGCCAGGCGCCGACCCGTTTCAGGGAAAGCCGGCGGCGCATACGCTGGAAAAATTCATCCTCCGTTCTGGACAGGGCTTCCGGATCCGTTTTTGAGACGGCCGGGGTAAAATCCCCCTCCTCCCGGGACCGGCGGAAAGCCAGGGACGAGGGGGAGAGGAAACCGATCCGGAAGATACCGTGGGCAAGGCGATCCCGAAGTTCCTCGTTTCCCCCGTACAGGGCCTTTATCACCGTTCCCAGCTTGCCCGCCACGGTGCTGTCCGGTTCAATGTAGGCCCTTATTATTTCTGTGCTGGAGCGGGAATAATCAGCGTTCCGCCGGTCTATTTCATCTTCCAGAGGATCTACCGACCGGAGATCATCCCGGATCTCTTCCAGCATAGTTTCCAGTCTTTTCCGGCACTCCTCCCTGGTGGTCTGGAGGATCCTAAGGTACTTGCCGGCGCTTACATCAAGCCAGTTGTCATCCCGCAACAGTTCCGTTACCTGCCGGAAGATACTCTGGCGGTAACGGGAAACATTGTCCGATGTTTTAAGCCGCTTGTACGCCCTGTCAAGAACCGCCCCGGCGTAGAGATCGTAGTGCTGGTGCAGAACTTCTCCCGCCTTCTCCCTGACCGCCTGGGCGTTGAGTTTGTCGTAGTAACCCTTGATGCTCTGGGATAGTACTTTGAGGGAGTCGATGAGGGCCCTGGCCTCTTCCCGGGCCTTTAGTACCATGAAGTGGCCGTTTTCCTTTACCGCTTCCCCGCAGAGGGACGAGTAGACGTTTACCACATGACTTTCGTACTCGGTTTTAAGCCCTTCCTCCACCCGGACCAGGGCCTCGAAGAAAGGCTTGCCCCAGGCAGTGATATTGATGACCCGGCTAAAGTCCGCCAGTGTTTCTTCCCCAAGCCAGCCCGCTCCGGTGAGCCGGCGGAG
>JAISWN010000112.1 GCA_031271075.1 Treponema sp. | reverse complement strand
CTTCACCGTCCCCAGAAGCCGCCGCTCCTGGTTATCGGGAAACACGATTTCCCTTTCCCCCTCCGGCGTCTTGTAAGCGAAGCGGAAGACTGAGCCTTCAAGCTTTTCGGGAACCCATTGGGGAACCACCAGTTTACCGTTCTCCGTCCGGATAAGCTGTTCCGGGGCGAAGGATCTGCTCAGCCGGGCCTGGGGCGGAACGATCAGGGGGGGAATGGAAGTACCGGTCTGAGAGAGAACCAGGGGAGACATCTGCAGGGTCTGTCCGTTCCGGGTATAGCTCAGGCGGCCCTGATCCAGTTCATACTCCTGATCCCCCCGGTTTAACACCAGCAGGGTAACCATGGAGGGATCCCTGGTGTCCAGCTCGGCGTAAAGATTCCCGTCCTCGTAAGTGGCAAGGTCAATAGAGTTACAAGCGGCAAAAAGGACGGCAAAGACACTAAACAAAAGAATGGTTTTTTTCATCAACTTCCTCTATGTCTAACTATATGGGGCCGGTTGAAAATGTCAAATTCCGGATCTGTCCGCCTTATACCAGGGTACGGGCTATGCGCACAATATCGGCGAAGACCCCTCCGGCGGTTACCTCCGCGCCGGCCCCGGGCCCCTTGATAACCATGGGGAGTTTTGAGTAACGCTCGGTGGTGATAACCACGATATTGTCCGCGTCCACCAGGGATCGGAAGGGGCTGTCCGTGGTTTCTTCCCTAAGGGAGATCCTGGCGGAACCTTCCTCGATAATAGCCACGTAACGGAGGGCCTTGCCGTCGGCGGCGGCCAGGGCGCGGCGCTTTTCAAAGCCGGCGTCGGATTTCTCAAGCTCGGTGAAAAAGGAATCCACGTCCCTGGCCTTGAAGCATGCCGGGGGCAGGATGGGTTCTATGGCAACCTGGGAAAATTCCAGGCTTAGGCCGCATTCCCGGGCAAGGATAAGGGCTTTGCGGGCGGCGTCCATGGCGTTAAGGTCGTCCCGGGGATCCGGCTCGGTGTAGCCCTTTGCCCTGGCCTCCCGTACCAGGGCGGAAAAACTTTTGGATCCGTCGAAGTTGTTGAAGATAAAACTCAGGGTTCCGGACAGCACCGCCTGGATACGCAGTACCCGGTCTCCGGAAAGGAACAGATCCCGCAGGGTGGAGATAACCGGCAGGCCGGCGCAGACCGTGGTTTCGTACAGGTAGGGGATACCCCGATCCCGGGAGTAGCCGATAAGCCGCTGGTAATAGTCCAGGGTTCCGGCGTTTGCCCGCTTGTTGGGGGTAACGATGGGGATGGAAGATTCCAGGATCTCCCCATAGGCGGCGGAAACCTCGTCGCTGGCGGTACAGTCGCAGAAGGCGGTGTTGGGAAGGTTCATCTCCTTTATCCGCCGGAGGAAGAGGGGCAGTTTGTAGGGTTCAGGAACCGTTTTGCCCGGCGGCCCGGAAGCAACGTCCCCGGAGAGGATCGCCTTTATCTTTCTCGCGTCCAGCCCTTCGGGGTTAAAGACCATGCGCCGGGAATCGGCCACCCCCACCAGGTTTATCCGGATCTTGTGCCGATCCGCCAGGAACTCCCTGTGCCCGGCGATCTGTTCCAGCAGGGTACCGCCGATAAGCCCGACTCCGGCGAGGAACAGGTTCACCGAACGAACGGCGGAAAGAAAAAACGCCTCGTGTATCGCGTTAAGGGCCTTTGCCTCGTCCTGCCGGGCTATCACGGCGGAGATGTTGAGTTCCGAAGAGCCCTGGGCAATGGCGACCACGTTGATCCCGTTCCGCCCCAGGGCGTGGAAGACCTTGCCGGATATGCCGGAGGTGCTTTTCATCCTGGCCCCTACCACGGCGATGATGGACAGATCCCCTTCGATTGCCGGCGCCTCAATGGCCCCGGAGGCAATTTCCCGTTCAAATTCCCCGGAGATGGCCTCCTCCGCGGCGGAGGAGGACGGGGGGAGGACGGCAAAACAGATCGAATACTCGCTGGAATTCTGGGTGATCAGGATCACGTTGATCCCGCGCCGGGCCAGGGCCCCAAAAAGCCGGGAGGAAAAGCCGGCAACCCCCATCATGCCGGCGCCCTGGAGGCGGACAAGGGCCACCGAATTCATGGAACTGATCCCCCGGATGGGGAATTCCCCCTCCGGGGCCTCTTTGGCAATACGGGTTCCCGGACAGGCGGGATTAAAGGTGTTTCTGATACTGATGGGAATACCCTTCTCCAGGGCGGGGCGGATCGTGGGGGGATAGATAACCCTGGCGCCGAAATGGGAAAGCTCCATGGCTTCCACATAGGAAATCGTGTCGATCCGGAAGGCGTTTTTTACCATTTTGGGATCCGCCGTAAGGAGCCCGTCCACATCGGTCCAAATTTCCACCAACTCCGCGTCGAGGGCCGCGCCAAAGATGGCGGCGCTCAGATCCGATCCCCCCCGGCCAAGGGTGGTGGTGCGGCCTTCCCCGTCCGAACCGGTAAAGCCGGTGCATATCCAAAGGGGGCCGCCTCTTTTTCCGCACCGGGCGCGGATATTGGCGTAGGTCTCCTCCGGGAGAAACCGGGCCCTGCCGAATTCGCTGTCGGTTTTTACCAGCGGCCGGGCGTCAAGAAATTCGGCCTTTATACCCCGGGAGGAGAGAATGGAGACCAGGAGAGAGGCGGAAAGCCGCTCCCCGAAGCTCATCACGTAGTCCAGGGTTCGGGGGGAAAGCTCCCCCAGCATGGCTACTCCGTCCAGGACGCGGCTTAGTTCCCGGATAAACCCGTCCAGGCCGGCGGCAGCCGCCTTCCGCTCATCGCCCTTGACAAAATGATCCAGCACATCCAGGTGGCGTTTCCGCAGATCCTTCACCCGGCCCTGCCGGTCCCCGCCGCCGGGGGCGGCATCTTTGGCTATGCCGATGAGGCTGTCGGTTACCCCGGAAAAAGCGGAAACCACCACCACGGCGGTGTCCTTATGCTCTTTATCTTTCAAAATTTCGATTATCTTTTCAACGCCGGCCGGGCTTCCCACGGAAGTACCGCCGAATTTCAAAACCCGCATAGAGGGATACTACTATATTTTTTACGCCGTTTACAGTACATTGACTCCGATGTCTCCCTCCCCTTCCCCTTCCAAAAGGTACTATTTTGACTGGGCGGCCACCGCCTTTCCCGATTTTCCCGGTTTAAACCCCGCTTTTCCGGAAGATCCGGGGGCGGAAGGGATCTTCGGAAACCCCTCGTCCCTCCATCAGGAAGGCCGGAGGGCCCGGGAATACCTGGAGGAGGCCCGTTCCCGCTGCGCCGGGGTTCTGGGGGTAGCGGAGAAGGATCTTTACTTTACCTCCGGGGGAACCGAAAGTAACGCCCTGGCGCTCCACTCCTTCCTGCTTCGCCAGGGGAAGGGGCAGATCCTCTACAGCGCCGCGGAACACCCTTCGGTACGGGAAAACTGCGCCGTTCTGGAACGGCTGGGCAGGGAGATCGGGATTATCCCGGTGGGGCCGGACGGCCGGGTAAGCGAGGAGAGCCTGGCCAGGGCCCTGGAGAAATATCCCTCCCCCCGGCTGGCGGCGATCATGGGGGTAAACAACGAGACGGGAAGCCTCAACGATATAGCCGCCCTCTCGGCAGTCCTGCGGCGGAGGGATCGGCCGGTCCACATCCACTGCGATCTGGTACAGGCGGCGGGGAAGATCCCCCTTAGGCTGGGGGCCTGGGACATTGATTCGGCCTCCCTGAGCGCCCACAAACTGGGAGGGCCCCGGGGCATCGGTCTCCTCTACCTGCGCCGGCCCCTCAGCCCGCTCTACTCCGGCGGGGGGCAGGAGCGGGGCGTCCGGCCGGGAACGGAGAACACCGCCGGCGCCCTGGCCCTGGCCCGCTGCCTTGAGGATCACGTCCTCCCGGAGAAACAGGAGGCGGCCTTCAAACCGGCTCAGGATCGCTTTAAAAGACTCATCCGGGGCCTTGGGGAGACCGGGCGCTGCGTCCTTATCCCCGGAGATCGGTGCCCGGAGGACCCCCGTTTCTCCCCCTGGATACTCCAGGCCGCCTTTTCCGGAATTCCGGGGGAGGTGATGGTCCGCGCCCTGGATCAGGCGGGCTTCGCCGTTTCCACCGGTTCCGCCTGTTCCTCCTCGGAAAAGGAACGGCCGGTTCTGGCCGCCATGGGGCTGGACAGGAAGCGGAGCCTTGAGGGGATACGGATCTCCCAGGGCTGGTCCACCACGGACGGGGAAATCGATCTGCTCCTTGAGGCGATCCGGGAGGTTCTCAGATTCCTCTGAACAGTACCCCCGGCGGGGAAAGGGCCGGGGAAACGCCGCGCTACATCCTCAAACTGGGGGAACTTACCCTGAAGGGCGGGAACCGGCGGAGCTTTGAACAGGTCTTGAAACGGAACATCCTGGCCCTGATCCGCCCCTGGGGCGGCCAGGTAGAGACCGCGAACGGCCGCTTCTTTGTGCGCTGCCCCCCGGGGGCGGAGGGGGAGGTGGAAGACGCCCTGGCCCATACCCTGGGCATCGCCGGCTGGGCCAGAACCCGGAAATGCGAAAAGAACGTGGAGGCCCTCATCGGCGCCTGTGTGGAGGAAGGGAAAAGCCTCTTTGGGAAAGGGGTGTCCTCTTTCAAGATCGAGGCCCGCAGAACCGACAAGAGCTTCCCCCTGGACTCCTACGGCATCCGCTGCCGGGCCGGCCGGGCCGTGGAGGAGGCGGTTCCGGGGCTTAAAGTGGACGTGCGGTCTCCCCAGGCCCTTATCGAGGTGGAGATACGGGAAAAGGCCTACGTCTTTGCCATGGCCCGCAGGGGCCTCCGGGGCCTGCCGGTGGGAACCGCGGGCCGGGGGCTTCTCCTGCTTTCGGGGGGCATTGATTCCCCGGTGGCGGGCTTTATGATGGCCTCCCGGGGCATGGGCATCGACGGGCTCTACTTTCACGCCTCCCCCTACACTTCGGAAGAGGCCCGGCAGAAGGCGATCCGCCTGGCCTCCATCCTGGGCCGTTACGCCCTGGGGCTCAGGCTTTATACGGCGGGTTTTACCGCTGTGGAACTGCGGATAAAGGAGCGGGCCCCGGAACCCTGGCTCACCGTCCTCCTCCGGATGGCCATGATGGAGTGCGCGGAAAAACTTGCCCGGCGGATCAAGGCCAAGTGCCTTATCACCGGAGAAAGCCTCTCCCAGGTGGCCAGCCAGACGGTGGAAAACGTAAGCTGCACCCAGAGCAGAGTCTCCCTTCCGGTACTCAGGCCCCTTATCGGCCTGGACAAGGAGGACATCATCCGGAGGGCCGAGGCCATCGGAACATACGAGACCTCCATCCTGCCCTACCAGGACTGCTGCGTTCTCTTCAGCCCTCCCCACCCGGTCCTGCGGGGCAGGGCGGGGGAAGCCGGGGAACTCTACGAAAAACTGGAACTGGGCCCCCTTATCGAAGAGGCACTGGACAAAAAAATTCTGGAAAAATGCGGGTTTCCCGCCGGGGACCTTCATCCGGTTGGTTTGGGCCTTTTTGGACAATAGAGCAATGAAAAGATTGCGTTTTGATGAAAATTTGTGCTGTTTATCGCAATAATTCGAGTAAAATCCTGATACGACTGAAGAGTTACAAAATTCTTCGCCTATCCGCTTGTATTTTTTTTCACTTTGGGGCAGTATTTTAACAAGGAGGTTTTGAATGGGGAATCAGCTTTCAAGCGCCGTCTATTTTCAGCGGTATGAACAAAAATATTTGCTTAATAACTTTCAATATTACGCGGTCTTAAAAATCCTGGATGAATTTACCCGCCCCGATGAATACGGGCCCAGCACCATCTATTCTATTTATTATGATAACGAAAATTTTGAAATAACCCGAAAAGTATCGGGCAAATCGGCGTATAAAGAAAAACTGCGGCTGCGAAGTTACGGAATTCCTCATCCCGGTGATACGGTCTATCTGGAACTAAAAAAGAAATTAAACGGCCTTACG
>JAISWN010000048.1 GCA_031271075.1 Treponema sp. | reverse complement strand
TACAACGACTCGGTAGGTCACTATATCGTGGTCAAAGGCTACTCGCTGAACGGGGAATACTTCATCATTCACGATCCTATTCCCAGCGACTGGGGAGCCAACAGATTCCGGTATCAGGACGAGATCAGCATGGTCGGCCGGAACCGGTACTATTCCTCGGCTGAATTGCTCAAGTCCCTGCGCCGCCCCAGCATGATCGTGGTTCCCCGGGCCCAGCAGAACTCCTAACAGCCTGTTGCGCTTGTGGATTTTTGCGGGCGAATCAACAACCTCGCCCTGAAGTCGAACCTACGGTTCGGCGGGGTATTAAACCTTTCGCTTACAATGAAAAACGCCTTGTTGTTGACGGCACGAAACTTACCCATACTGTTTCTCATTTTTCGGAAACGGCAGGGGAAGCGCTTGCCATTTCAAGGCTCAAAGGCAGGGATTTTATTCGTGCCGAGGGGCCGGGCTTGTTCCGCAAGTCCGCTTAATACCCAAGAACCCGCTTGCGGGGGGGAGCTTCAGGGCGGTTAAAGCGGAAAGAAAAATCGGCTATCGCTTTAATGTTGAGCTTCTCCCTTGTCCACTTACCAAACACAGGGCGCCGAATCCGGCTCGCTTACCTTTACGTCCTCCCCCGACGGTTCTATCACGTAAAATCCTCTCTCCAGCGCGTACTCCCGCTCCCCTTCATTCACCACCGTCGCAGCCATCGCCCCAAAATATTCCCGCGCGTCCCCATGCAGATCCGCGTACCTGCGCAGCTTTTCCATCCGCCTGATATGGTTATCCACATCTCCCTTCTGGAGTTTCGCCTTTACTTCTACCGCCATCGCCTGGGTGCCGTTCTCCAGAAAAGCGTCTATTTCCGCGTGTATATTATGCTTTTCGTTGTTGATTTTCCGGTTGCGGCTAATCGCCCCGAAATCAAAGCCGAACTGTTTGAACTTTTCGGGCAGGCCGGGGATCAGCGTGTGCTCGGCCTCGTCGCCGAACTTGTTACCCAGGTCTCCGACTATCCGCTGGGTCTCCTTGAGAGCGGCCTCGGTCTCCGCGTGGGCTTTCTGGGTCTCCTTGATGGCGGCCTCCGTTTCCGCATGGGCCTTTTTAAGGGCGGCCTGGGTCTCTTTAAGGGCGGCCTGGGTCTCCTTGATGGCTGCCTCCGTCTCCGCGTGGGCCTTCTGGGTCTCTTTGTGCGCCTTACCAATCTAGTTTATGGTCGCCCATACGTCGTCTAAGGTCACCTTTTTAGCCTTTTTAAGAATAGGCTCTTTGGCGGTTTTCACGGTCTTTTTCGTTGTTGTCCTGGCTGCGGGCATAAGCCCCTCCTCCTGAAAAAATGCCGGACACCGCCTGATGCGGCGCCGCTTATGCTAAACCGGGTATGAGCGCAAAGCGCTATAACACTTCCTCTTCATAGCATACTAAAGCTTTCGGCATTGGTAAAGACGGAGTGGCGAACCATCGGAAGCGGCGGACTTTTAGTCCAAGCGGAGCCGGGGTAATGGAGGCGGGGAATGTGCGATGGTAGGACGGAAGCAAGAATTGTACACGCCTGGAGCTAAGCAAATCTTATTCCAGAGGAACCGGATGCCGCGTACCTGGGGTACGAAAATTGGGCAGGTCCGGGGCGGCGGGGACTCCGGGGAGGTAAGTCCCCGGTTCTACCCGGCCCGATTGAACTGGGTAACGCAAAGGTATCAGCCGCCGAATTTCCCAGGAATTCTCAAGTTTCAACAAAATCCTGGAAAAAACCACCATGCCGGATGGCCAGGACACAGAGAAACACGGAGGTTTCCTCACCGATCCGCTCTGATCCCTCTGTATCTCCGTGAAACTCCGTAAAAAACTCTGTGTGAACGGTGGTTAAACTGAGAACTGCTGAAACAGATGGGGTTGTTGTCTTTTTCAGTGTTGTCTTTTTTATGGCGTCTTTTTTACGGCGTCTTTTTATGGTATATTAAAAGCCGGAGTGTATATGGGAACTTTTACCGAAGAAATTACCCTGGTCAACGCGGGGGACATCAGCGCGGCGCGAAACGGATTTATTCTGGACACAAAAATCCGCACGGTTACGCTGGAGGCTATGCCCGATACCGGGGCATGGACACTGATCATCAACGAGGAGACCCGGCAAAAGCTGGGGGTCGCTATCCTGAAAATGGTAGAGTCCAGTCTTGCGGACGGATCTACCATCCCATACGGCTTGACCGAACCGGTGGAAATCCGCTGGAAAGACCGTGACATCAGCCTACAGTCCGTGGTCATACCGGATGCGAAGGACATACTTCTGGGCGCGCTGCCCCTGGAAGGCATGGATTTGATGGTTGATCCGGTAAACCAGCGTCTCGTTGGCGTTCACGGTGACCAGCGGATTCACCTGGTCAAATAGGGACGCTATTTATCACTTATGAAAGCCAATCCGGTAGACAGGATCCTCCTGGAAAACTGCGGGAAGGCCGGGGCGCTTTTTGTTTTTCCCACCGATGTGGCCCTTCACCGCTGGGCGGACCGGCTTCTCAGGCTGCGAGGGGGCGGGACAGTGGCCATGGAACAGTTTACCGCCTGGGACAGCTTCAAGCAGGAATCCATCCGCTCCCGGATGCAGGATAAAAAAAGCATCCCTTCCCTGCTGAGGAAAATTTTCACCAGCCGTCTGCTGGAGGAAAACGCCGAAGCGGTAAAAAGAGGCGGCCTTGGGGCGGCGATCTTCAGATCCCTGGTTCCTCCTGAATACTCCTCCTCCGCGTCTTCCTTCGCCCCCTGGCTTTCCCAGGTTCTTCCCCAGCTCGGCTCCTGGTTTGAAAAGGTTTCGGGTAAACCGGCCGCGGCCCTCACGGAGGAAGACAGCGGCAGCCCCGCCTTTGCCGACGGGGACGACAGGGATATCTGCGTCCTTGCCGCCAGGTACAAAAAATTTCTCGATGAAAACCGGCTCTTTGAACCGGCCTGGGAGAAGCCGCCTTTTGATGATTCGGGCCGGGACTGCTTTATCTTTTTTCCCGAATGTTTAAGCGATTACTGCGAATACCGGGGCCTCCTGGAAAAGGCGGAGCGGGTAACCATGGTTCCCCTGGCGGAAAGCGGCGCGGCGCGGCCCTTCAAAACCTACTTCCACACCAACGCCCGCAGTGAAATTACCGAGGCGGCGCTTTACATCAGAAACCTTGCGGAGGGGGAACAGGTTCCCTGGGATTCCATCGTGGTTTGCGTGCCGGATACGGAAGACTACGAACCCTACGTGCTGCGGGAATTTGCCAACCGCAGTATCCCCGCGGTCCGCCGGGCCGGGAAGCCCCTGTCCTCCTACCCGGCGGGGCGGCTCTTTCCCGCCCTGCTGGATTGCCGGAGGCGGAGCTTTTCCTTCGAGGCGGTCTCCAACCTGCTCCTCAACAGCCACCTGCCCTGGAAATACCGGGGGATCATCGATCAACTGGTTGATTTCGGCCTGAGAAACAACTGCCTCTGCTCCTGGGTCGAGGGGGGCAAAAGGGAAGATGTGTGGCTCGACGCCTTTGCCTCCCCTTCGGGCAGGAGGGAAGTCCTGGCCGCCAACTTTTACCGGGAGCTGAAAACCTCGGTAGAAAAACTGTGCGGCGCGTCCTCTTTCGCGGAAATTAGAAAGTTTTACTTTACCTTCCGGGAACAGTTTCTTGACATCGCCGAATGTCTCCCCGAAACCGACACGATCCTTTCCCGCTGTATTTCAGAACTTCTCCGGCTTGGGGAGATAGAAGCGTCCTTCCCCGGCGTAAGCGCGCCCGAACCCTACCGTTTCTTTGTGGAACATCTGGACGAGACCCGATACCTCCCCCAGGAAGATTCCCCGGGGGTGTCGATCCTCCCTTACCGTACCGCGGCCCCCGCGCCCTTCGACTGCCACATCGTGCTGGGGGCGAGCCAGGAGAACCTTTCGGAGGTTTTCCCCCGCCTTGCCTTCCTCCCCCGGCTCAAAAAAGAAAAACTGGGCCTAAAGGACATTGACGCCTCAAAGGTTTTTATCGATCTCCACAAGCTGAATTCGGAACGGCCCGCCGTCTTCTTCTGTTCCCAGGAGTCTTTCTCGGGCTTCGCCATTCCCCACGCCGCCCTGGAACTAAGCGGCAAGGCCCGGATACGTTACGGGGATTTGGAACCAGGCGCCTTTGCCCCGGATCTTTTTGACCGGGAGCGCCGCTTTCTTTCCGGGCCGGACAGCCCGGCGGCTCCCGGGGGCCTCCTCCACGAAGTTCAGGCGGAAGGCTTTCGGGCCTTCATGGAACGGCGGCGGGCGGGGCCTGGGGGAGAAACCGGCGCCGGCGGGGAAACCCGGCGTTCCGGCAAAGAGGATGATTTTACCGGAGGCCAGCTTTTCGCGGATCTTGCCCGGAGACGTTACGGGGATTTGGAACCAGGCGCCTTTGCCCCGGATCTTTTTGACCGGGAGCGCCGCTTTCTTTCCGGGCCGGACAACCCGGCGGCTCCCGGATGCATCCTCCACGAAGTTCAGGCGGAAGGCTTCCGGGCCTTCATGGAACGGCGGCGGGCAGAGCCCGGCGGGGAAACCCGGCGTTCCGGCAGGGAAGATGGTTTTACCGGAGGCCCGCTTTTCGCGGATCTTGCCCGGAGACGCTACGGGGGGAAGGATTTCGGGGGGAAGCTCCGGGTATCGGCCACCGCCATGGAACCTTACTTCCGCTGTGCCGCCGAATGGCTTTACGCCAGGATCCTCAGACTGGAGAGCGTCCGCATGGAAACCTCCCTGATGGCGGAGAACATCATGGGTTCCCTGTACCACGCCCTGCTGAACCGTTTCTTCGATTCGGTAAGGGAAAAGGGCGGCGTCCTCCTTCCCCCCGACGGGGAGGCCCTTCCCGGCCTCTACCGGGGCTTCCTGGCATCCTCCGCGGCGGAAGTTTTCGACAGTCTCCCCCAGCTCCCCGGCGAAAGCCGGCCCCTGAGCGCCCTTACGGTCCGTTTCCTCAGGGCCGGGAAACAGGCGGCGGTGAAACAGACGGAACTCCTCCTGGCCGCCCTGCTGCGTTACTTCGGGGGTTTCAGGGTGGCGGGAAGCGAAACCCTCTACACCGCCGAAGGGGAGAACCACTACCTTACGGGGAAAGTAGATCTGCTGTTGATAGACGAAAGGGAGGAGGAGGCCGGCCAGGCGTTCATCGTGGATTTCAAGCTCAACTCCCTTCCCCGCCGGGCCGACTGCATAGGCCGGGGGGAACGGGGGCTTCAGAATTTCCAGCTCCCCATGTACCTCAGCCTGGCGGAGGCAAACGGCTGCCCGCCGGTCCACGGCGCCCTGTTTTTCAGGATACTCAAAGCCGAGCCCCTGGTGATCCTGGGTTCCATCCGGGATAATCTTGAGGGCACGGAAAAACCGGGCAGGCGGAGCGCCATGATTCTGCGGAAACAGACGCCTCTTCGGGAAGATGGGGAGGGGGACGAAGGGGAAGACCGCTTCGCCGCCATCCTGGACGAATTCAGGGGGAAGGCTGGGCAGTACGCGGAGGAAGCGGGAACCGGGATTTTTTCGGTTTTCAGTACCGGGGAAAAGCAGTGTTACCAATGCGCCTACCACCGAATCTGCCGGACCCTCTACACGGTGGAAAAGGAACGGGGGCTTATCCGCAGGGAGAAAACCGATGGCTGAAAACACCCCGCTGAAAAAACTGAACCCCGAACAGGAACGGGCCGCCTACTGGGAGGAAAACGCCGTAGTGGCCGCCGGCGCGGGTTCCGGTAAAACATCGGTCCTGGCAAGCCGCTACCTCTGGCTGGTTACCGAAAAGGGTTACACCGTTGAGGAGATCCTCACCCTCACCTTTACCCGGAAAGCCGCGGCGGAGATGTACCAGCGGATCCATGCAGCCTTGGCCGCCAAGGCCCTGGCCGCCGGGACTTCGGATGCCGGGGCTCCGGCGGATCCCCCTGCCGGGACTTCCGCCGGGGGTAGGGCCGGGCAAACCGGGCAAATTCAACGGGAGCGGGCCCGGTCGGCCCTGGAGGATTTCTTCCACGCTCGGATTCAGACCCTGGATTCCTACAGCGCCTACATCGTCAAACAGGCCGCCTCCCGCTACGGGATCCGTCCGGATTTTACGGTAGACGAGGATCGGTGCCGGCAGCTTGCCGAGGAGGAAGCGCTCCCCTTCCTCATCTCCCGCCGGAACCACCCGGCCCTGGAACGGCTTTACCGTACCAAAAAGCCCGCGGATATGGGGAAGGATATTTTCGCCGCCGCGGCCTTCAAGTACAGCCACATTGACGAGCCCCCTTCCTACGCGGGAGAAACCCTGAAACGTTTTGAGAAGATCCGCGCCGAATGGGCGGAAAGGCGGCCCGGAATCCTGTCCCTTTTGGAGGAACTCTCCGCGCTGGCGGGGGAAGGCGGCCGGGAAGATAAATTCCTCGCCCTTATCCTGCCTTTAACGGAAAAGTTCCGGTCCAGCCCCGATCTTTTTCCCGGCCCGGAGGAGATCCGGGACTACTTCTCGGCCCTTGCCGCGGAGCCGGAGGGGGGCTGCGTGAACCTGGCGGAGGCCCATCCCCTGCGGGAGCGGATGATCCGCTGCCTGGATCTGCTGCACCGAATCTGTCGGGCAAACATGAGCGGTGGCAAGCGGAACAGCCGGGCCAAGGAAATATGCAGGGAACTCCGGGCGGGCTTCAGGGAATTTTCCTCCCTCCTGGTCTTCTGCGTCCAGGGGGGGCTTATCCTCTCCCTCATGGCGCTGCTGGATGAGTTCCAGCGGTTCTATCTGGACAAAAAACGGGCGGAGGGGGCGCTCAGCTTTACCGACATAGCCCGGCTTGCCCGGACTATCCTGCGGGATCATCCGGACATACGGTACAACGAAAAAACCGCCTTCCAGGCGATCATGATCGACGAGTTTCAGGATAACAACTCCCTGCAAAAGGAACTGCTCTTCCTCCTGGCGGAAAAAACCGGGCGGATGGAGCGGGAGATACCCCCGGCGGCGGAGATTCTGCCGGGGAAACTCTTCTTTGTGGGGGACGAGAAACAGTCAATCTACCGTTTCCGGGGGGCCGATGTTTCGGTTTTCCGCAGTCTTGCCCGGACCCTTAACCACGGGGGAGGGGGCTCCTCCGAAGCCGGAACCGGCGTCCTGAACCTGGTCCGCAATTACCGGTCCGGGCCCGCCCTCATCGAAGCCTTTAACCGCGTCTTCGGCGGCCCGGTCCCGGAACACGGGGCGGTATTTCTGCCTGATGACGGGGCCCTCCCCGGTTTTGAGGCTGTCTATCACAGGGTCTATGCCCCGGATAATGTTCCGGGAGAAAACGGCGCGGAAGAACGGCAAAGCCCGGCGGTGCATTTTTGCTTTCTTGACAAGGGCCGCCTGCCGGGGGACGATCCCCGGGCGCTCACCGGTTACGAGCTTGAAGCCGCGTACATCGCGGAGCGGATACGGGAAATGGTTGATTCGGGCTGGCAAATCCGTGAACGGACTTCTGAAGGGGTTCGGCGGCGGCCCTGCGGGTACAGCGACTTCGTGATACTACAGCGTTCCTACACCCATCAAGGCTCCCTGGAAAGGCAGTGCAAGAATTTCGGCGTCCCCTTCAGCGCCGAGCGTCCGGCGGGCATTTTCAACGACGCCCCGGTGAAC
>JAISWN010000042.1 GCA_031271075.1 Treponema sp. | reverse complement strand
CCGCGGTAAGCGGGAAGCGGCGGGGCAAGGTCGGCGTGCTGGGAACCGAGCGGACCCTGGCGGATCCCTATATAGCGGATCTGGCGGCGAAATACGGGCCGGGCTGTGAAATTACCGGCATAGCCGCCCCGGAGCTGGTGGAATTTGTGGAGTACCGCGCCGCTGTCGCGGAGGGGGAAGAAAAAACCAGGACGGTGCTGCCCTACCTGGAACGCTTCCGGGCCGCCGGGGCCGGCGCCCTGGTGCTGGGCTGTACCCATTTTCTCCACCTTCTGGAGGAGTTCCGCCGGGAGGCCGCCCCGGCCATTACCGTCTACGATTCGGTGGAGGGCATTTCCCGGCGGATAGAATCGCTCCTGGAGGGCCAGGACGGGCGGCGGAATACCGGAGGGGAAGGCCGCTTTTTCGTTACCGGCGGGACGGCCGATCCTGACTGGCGCTCCTGGCGGTACTGGGCCGGGGGGCTTGGTTTCAGCCTCTCCGCCCTGGAGCCGGAACATCCGGACGGAACCGGCGGGGCTCCCCGGTGAAGGGCCTGGTGATCCGGGGTTCCCGGAATATCTTTACCGTGCGCATCGAGGCTGAGGACGCCTTGGGAGCCCAAGGTTCCCCGGCGGGGGAGGATCTGGAATGCCGGATCAAGGGGAAGGTACTCAGGGGGGTGGAATCTTACTACAACCCCCTGGCGCCGGGAGATCGGGTAAGGGTGGCGCCGGATCCCGCCCGGCCCGGCGCGGGGCTGGTGATTGGCCTTGAGGAGAGGCGGAATGTCTTTACCCGGATGAACCAGAAGGGCCTGGGGGCAAACCGATCCGCCGGGTCCCAGATCCTGGCGGCCAATCTGGATCTGGTCTTCTGTGTAACCAGCCCCCTGTCTCCGCCTTTCCGGCCCCGTTTCCTTGACCGGGCCCTGATCCAGGCCGACGCCGCGGGTCTGGAGGCCCTGATCCTCTGTAACAAGTACGATTTAACCGGGGGGATCCTGGGGAAAGCCGACCCGGACGTTGAGGAACGGCTTGAGGATTTCCGGCGTATCGGCTACCGGGTATTGCGGATCTCGGCCAAGACCGGGGAGGGGATGGGGGAACTGCGGGCTCTGGTTGAGGGTCGGGTCTCCCTTTTCCTGGGCCAGTCCGGGGTGGGAAAGTCCAGCATCATGAACGCCCTGCTTCCCGCGTCCCTCGCCAGGGTAGGGGCGCTGAACGAAAAGTACGACCGGGGAAACCACACCACCACCATGTCCCGGATGATCGCCCTCCCCCCGGTGGACGGAGGAGGGGCGGAGAGGGGGGCGGGAAAAGGCGCTTACCTTATCGACAGCCCGGGGATACGGCGTTTCGTTCCCGACGGCGTTGAGCCGGGGGATCTGATCCTCCACATGCGGGAATTTGCCCCCCTGGCGGGAACCTGTACCTACGGGCTTTCCTGTACCCACCGCACCGAGCCGGGCTGCAAGATACTGGAGGCGGTTCACGCCGGGGTGATTCACGAGGATCGCTACGACAGCTTTGTCCGTATGCGGGAGGAACTCATGGAGAACAAAAGGTGAACGAGAAAACTTTCCGGCTCCTGGAATACCGCGAAATTCTTAAACGGGTCGCCGCCTGCGCCTTAAGCGAAGAGGCAGCCGCCCGGATTCTGGACGAAGCGCCCCTGACCGATCCTGATGCGGTGGAGGAACTCAAGACCCGGGTTGCCGCTATACGGGAAAAGGCGGGGCAGGGTGAAAAGCGGGAAAGCCTCCCCCCGGTTGCTTTTCTGTTCCCCAAGCTTGCGGTCCAGGGGGCAAGCCTTGAACTTGAGGAAGCCTATGCCCTGGGAATTTTCATTCACCGGGGGGAAGCCTTAAAAAACTGGCTCCTGGGTACCCGGCCCCTGGAAGATTTCCTCGCCTCTATTCCCGGCTGTTCGGATGTCGCCGCCGGGGTGTTCAGGGTTATCGACCGGGACGGGAAGCTTCGGGATCTGCCCGAATTCCGGGCCATCAGGCGGCGTATCCGGAACCTTCAGGCGGAGTTGGAGGCGGCGGTAGCCCGCTACACCGGGATGGAGGAAACCCGGCGGATGCTCCAGTCCCCCCTGCCTTCCCAGCGGGACGGCCGCCTGGTGCTGGCCCTGAAGGCGAATTTCCGGGGCCGGATCCGGGGCATCGTTCACGAGGTCTCCTCCACCGGGCAGACCATCTTTGTAGAACCCGAGGAGGCGGTGGAGAGAAACAACGACCTGCTCATCGAGCAGCGCAGGCTGGACGCGGAGATCCTGCGGGTTCTGCGGGAACTTACCGCCGGTATAGCCGGACGCCGGGAGGATCTTGCCCTTTTCCACGGTAAAATCATCGGGCTTGAAATACTCAGGGCCAAGGCCCGCTACGCCTTCGAGACCCGGGGGCGCTTTGCCGTAAACGCCGAGGCCGGCCTTGGAGGAACCCCTGCCGCCGGATCGGACCCGCCCGGCACGGGGCAGGTGATCCTCAGAGAGGCCCGGCATCCCCTCCTGGGATCCTCCGCGGTACCCATCGATCTGGCTATGGGGGAAGGTATCCGCACGGTGATCGTTACCGGCCCCAACACGGGAGGCAAGACCGTGGCCCTTAAAACCCTGGGGCTTTTTGCCCTGATGAACCAGATCGGCCTTGCCCTTCCGGCGGATGAGGGGACGGTTCTCCCGGTCTTTGAGGGGGTTTACGCGGATATCGGGGACGAGCAATCCCTCAGCCAGTCCCTCTCCACCTTTTCCGCCCACATGGTGAACATTGCCGGCATTACCGCCCGGGCCGGGGAACGTTCCCTGGTTCTGCTGGACGAGCTTGGCTCCGGCACGGACCCGGAGGAGGGAAGCGCCATTGCCATGGCCATCCTGGATTACCTGATCGGAAAAAAAGCCCGGCTGGTGGTAACCACCCATCACGGGGTTCTTAAGAACTACGGTTACACCCGGGAAGGGGTGGAAAACGCATCCATGGAATTCGACAGCCAGACCCTCTCCCCAACCTACCGGATCCTCATGGGCATACCCGGGGAAAGCCGCGCCCTGGACATCGCCGCCCGGAACGGGCTCCGCCGGGAGATCGTTGAGCAGGCCCGATCCTACCTGGCCGAAGGCCGATCCGACGTTTCCGCCCTGATCGCGGGGCTCAAGGAGAAACACCGGGAACTGGGTTCGGCCCGGGAACAGGCCCAGGCGGAGGAACTGCGGCTCCGGGAGGATCGGCGGAAGGCGGATCTTAAGGAACTCAGGCTGCGCCAGAAGGAGGCGGAACTCAAGGCGGGACTGGTGGGCCGGCTTGAGGCCCTGCTTGCGGAGAGCCGGAAGACCCTGGAGAACCTGGTGCGGGAGGTGCGGGAAGGGGAACTTTCCCGGGAAAAGACCCTAAAGGTAAAGGAATTCCTCCGGGATCTGGAGGAGACGGTAAAGGCGGAAGACGCGGCCCTGAAGGCGGAGCAGGCGGACATTGCCGGAGACCGCCGGATCAGGACGGGGGAAACGGGGGAAGCCGCCGGCGTGGAAGAGGCCCTTCCCGGCGGGGCCGCGCCTGCCCTGGCACCGGGCGTGGAGGTGCTTGCCGGCGAGTACAAGCGCCGGGGCCGGATCGTGCGGCTTGACCGCCGGAACGCCACCGGCGCCGCCTGGATTGTGGAGATCGGCTCCCTCAAGCTGAGCATGGATGAAAGGGACCTGATCCCCCTGGCCCCGGAAAAGACCGCGCCCAAACCCCTGGCGGCCTCCCTGGACCTTGCCTCCCCCCAGGGGCCCCGGCTGGAACTCTCCCTTCTGGGCATGCGCCTGGAAGAAGCCCTGGAAACCCTGCGCCGCCAGATAGACGCAGCGGTACTGGCGGGGATGCGCGAGTTTGCGGTGATCCACGGAAAGGGAGAGGGGATACTACAGAAAGGCGTCCACGACTACCTCCGCAACGAAGGGGCCGTGGCGGATTACTACTTCTCCCGCCCCGAGCTTGGCGGCTTCGGCAGGACGGAAGTGGTGCTGAAGTAGGCAGGATAAACGCATAGGATTTTTCAACCATAGAAAACTGGCAATTGCCTTGGAGTTACATGGAGGTTTTGCATCCGGCCTATACTCCAGTCTGTACTCTGTTATCCCCTACTCCCTCCAACTCCGCGATTAAATTTTCTCATATTTTCTCATATCCATTAAACCAAAACCCCATGTCCGCGCCCTTATTTAAGCATGAAACAGAAACATTCTATCAACCATTCTATCAATTGGCACCCAGCCTTCGTCCAGGCTATCCAGCTTGAGCTTGCTCCTTTCAGGGATTCCCTCCGCTTCTTCCCAGAGTTCCAACTCACCTCGGAACCTCTCCGCATCGATTCCCTCATCATCCTAAAACCTCCGGGCGCCCAGATCTCCAAAAATATCGCCAGGATTTTCAAAACCTTCAACATCTGGGAGTTCAAAAGCCCTGACGATTCCTTCTCCGTCAAAGACTTCTTCAAGGTCTACGCCTACGCCTCCCTCTACGCAGCCATTACCCCCGAGGCCGATATGTCCGCCATCACCCTTACCTTTGCGGGAGCCAGATACCCCAGGGAGCTTATCAAATACTTAAGGGATGTCCGCAAGTACCGTGTAGAGGAAGCGGAGCCTGGGATCTACCGTGTAGAGGGGGATTACTTGCCGATGCAGATAATTGTGAGCGGGAGGCTGGGGTGGGAGGAGAATCTGTGGCTGAAGGGGTTGGGGAAAGACTTGGAAAGGGGAGAGGCGGAAAGTATACT
>JAISWN010000010.1 GCA_031271075.1 Treponema sp. | reverse complement strand
CCCGCCTGTGAACTGGACGTATACGACCGGGTAGGCGGGGGGGACGGTTTTGCCGCGGGGCTTTTCTACGGTCTTTTATCGGGCAAGCCTCCGGAGGAGGCCCTGAGGCTGGGCTGGGCCCACGGGGCGATGATCACCAGTACCCCGGGGGACACCTCCATGGTTAACCTGGATCAGGTGGAGGCTTTCGCCAGAGGCGGTTCCGCGCGGATACAGCGTTAAATGTATCCAAGTCGGCGTTAGGGAGTCCACCGGTTTGGCGCAATGGCAGTACTGGGAATTATCAATTCTGATCCGGAGATAACAAAGATCGTGGAGGCAGCCTTCGCGGCGGTTCCCGATATTGATTACGATCTTAAATTTCTGGCTGAGAAAGAAGAAATATTACGCTTTCTTGGTTACGATATGCCGGAAATAGTAATCATCAACTTTTCCGATCCGGTTACGGACATCGGTAAAATTATGGCTCATATCACCGGTGACCGGTGGATGCTTAACTTCGGCATTGTGGGGATCTACTCCGGCAGAGATTCGGAAGAAAAAATTCTGGAAAAGTACAAGGCCGCCAACCTGCTCACCCTGCTGGACAACTTCCGGCTCCGATCCCACCTGGTAAAGACGATTCAGATCATTGAGCAAAGCTACCAGATTATTTTCCAGCGGGAATTTACCCGGGATCTTCTGGACGGGGTATCGGGTAGTTTTACTATCGAGAACGACATCCTCGCCATTCCCCTTTACGCGGGCATGGGGGCCATGCTTCTGACCCAGCGGAGCCTTATCGACACGGACAAAAAAATGTATCTCCAGCTTGCCCTGGGGGAGCTTATCATAAACGCCGTGGAACACGGGAACTGCGGCATTACCTACGAAGAAAAAACCACCGTCCTGGAAAAAGGCATCTCCGTAGTGGAACTGGTGGCTGAAAAATGCAAAGATCCGGCGATCCGGGGAAGAAAAGTGGAGTTCCTCTGGGATATAGGGCGCTACATCACTACCTTTGTTATCCGGGACGAAGGGCCGGGTTTTAACGTACAGGCCCATCTGGAAAAAATCGCCCGACAGGATATACTGTCCCTCCATGGCCGGGGGATCCGGATAGCGCAGATGTTCTCCTCGGAGCTGAAGTACAACGAAAAGGGCAATGAGGTTACCATGGTCATCAAACACGATGATGCGGTGGAACATGAGGTGCCCCTGGGTTTTTCCAAAGAACAGATCCTCACGGTCAAGGCGGGGGATATTTTGCTGCGGGAGAACGAAAGCGGCGATTGTCTTTACTACATCGTAAGCGGCCGGTACAGCGTGTTCCACAACCGGAAAAAAGTCGGCTCCCTTTCGGTGCAGGATATCTTTATGGGGGAGATGGCCTTCCTCCTCAACCAGCGGCGATCCGCTTCGATACGGGCCGACGGGCCGGGGAAACTTGTCCGGCTTAGCCGCAAAGCCCTGGTGAACATCATCAGGGAGTACCCCCACTACGGCATATTTCTTTCCAAATTGCTGGCCAAGCGCCTGGTTCGCAGCAACGATCAGAACGCCATTTTGCTGGAAAAGCTGAAAAATCTAAACAGACAGGATGGGTAAGCCCGTGGATAAAAAAATAAACGTAGGTATTCTGTTCGGCGGCAAATCCGCGGAACACGAGGTGTCCCTCCAGTCCGCCAGGAATGTCTATGACGCCATAGACCGGGACAAGTACGAACCCATCCTTATCGGAATCGACAAATCCGGCCGCTGGCTCCTGGGCGGTGATTCCCGTTTCCTCCTCAACGCCGAAGATCCCAGGCGTATACGCCTTGAGGATTCCGGGGGGGAGGTGGCCCTGGCGCCCCGGAGCGGCGGCGTCCTCTCCCTGCTGGGTTCCGGGTCTGAGGGAAGGAGGGGCGGCCTTCCGGGGACAAAGCTTGACGTGGTGTTTCCCATCCTTCACGGCCCCTTTGGGGAGGATGGAACGGTTCAGGGCCTGCTTAAACTGGCGGACATCCCCTTTGTGGGCGCCGGGGTACTCGGTTCCGCCGCGGGCATGGACAAGGACGTGATGAAGCGGCTCCTCAGGGACGGGGGGCTGCCAATCGGCAAATTCCTCGTCCTCCGCTCCCACGAGCCCTTCCCTCCCTACGAAAAAGCCGCCGCCGCCCTGGGAAGCCCTTTCTTCGTCAAACCCGCCAATATGGGTTCCTCCGTGGGGATCCGCAAGATCCGCAGTGAGGATGAGTACCTTCCCGGCCTCCGGGAGGCTTTGAACTACGACACTAAAATCATCCTGGAAGAGTTTATCAGGGGCAGGGAGCTTGAGTGTTCCGTCCTGGGCAACGAGCATCCTGTCGCCTCGGTTCCCGGAGAGGTTATCGTCAGCCACGAGTTTTACTCCTACGAAGCCAAGTACCTGGATGAGAAGGGGGCTGCCCTGGAGATACCCGCCAAAGTACCGGCCCCGGTGGAGGCCCGGGTGAGGGAGCTTGCCCTCAAGACCTTCTCCGTCCTCTGCTGCGAGGGACTTTCCCGGGTGGATTTTTTTCTGCGGGGCGACAAACCCGGAGACCTGCTGGTAAACGAAATCAACACCATGCCGGGCTTTACCCGGATCAGCATGTACCCCAAACTCTGGGAAGCCTCCGGCCTCTCCTACACCGAACTCATCGACCGGCTTATCCGGCTGGCCATAGACCGGTTCGAGAAGGAAAAGCGGCTGCGGACGAGCTACCTGTAAGGGCCGCGGCACCGCCGCCGAAGCACGCTATATGAGATTATGAATGTAATTGTAAATCATGCCATAGTTAGAGTATCAAGCGACAGAATCTCTTCCAGGTTATGGATAACCAGATCCGCCCGGACGCTTAGGGCGGGGATCCTCTCGGGCCACAGGTTCCGGATGTACTCCACCGTAAGCGCCGTGGAAAGTCCCGCCTCCTTCGCCCCCTGAAGTTCCTCATGACCCCCGTCGCCCACGTAGAGACAGGCTGAGGCGGGGAGGCCGATTCCTTCCAGGGCCAGACGGTATATCCGGGGATCGGGTTTCAGAATCCCTGTGTCGCAGGAAAATACGGCCAGGTCGAAACAGGCGGCCAGGGGAGATCCCTGCCAGTACCGGGTGTCGATAACATCGGCGTTACTTACCAGGGCGGTTTTCACTCCCCCTTCCCGCAGTTTTGTTAACAGCCGCAGGTTTTTTGCATCCACCCCGAAAAGGGAACTCCGTATCCGTCCCAGCCGGGCATGGGCCGCGGCGCGGATCCGCTCTTCGGGAAAATCAAAATCCGCCAGGATACGGCGGACAAGCTCCACCGGGTCTCTGACGCCGCCCCCTGCCCAGATTTCGTAGCCCGCCATGTTTCTGCTTTCAAAATCGCTCCGGCTTATCCCCAGCACCGCGTATTCGTTTTCCCCCATGCAGGCAGGGTCCAGGGGGTTTATGAGGGTGTAAAAAAGATCGAAGAGGACGCCCCGGTAAGGGAACATGGCTCGGCCCGGCCTAAAGTTTCCGGGAGCCGGGCTTGATCGCGGGGACACCCTTGCGGCAGAGTTCGCAGTTCCCGGCATCCCAGTCCGCCGCCGACACTTTGCAGGCCGGGTAGAAGGGCCAGGGGATCTCCACCCCTTCCAGCCGGCGATCCACCAGGCAGGCCAGGGCGGCCGCCTCCGCCCCCAGGCTTTCCAGCGCCGCAACGCTTTCCCCGGAAGATTTTCCCGTGGTTACCACATCCTCGGCGATGAGTATCTTCTGCCCCGGTTTTACCTCAAAGCCCCGGCGCAGGCTCATAATCCCGGCGTCGTCCCGCTCGGTGAAGAAGGCGGGGAGCCCCAACTGGCGGCCCAGTTCGTAGGCCACCACGATACCCCCCATGGCGGGGCCGGCTACCGCGTCAAGCGCCAGTTTTCCCGCGGCCATATCCGATCGGATCCTCTCCGCCACAGATGCCAGCGCCGCCGCGGCCTTATCCGGGTACTGCAGCAGTCTCGCGCACTGAAAGTACCGATCTGAGTGGCGTCCCGAGGAAAGGAGGAAATGCCCCTCCAGCATGGCCCCGGACTCCCTGAGCAGATCAATTACCTCTTTCATGTGTTCCCCCTTAATACACCATACACTTTAGTGGGGACAGCCCGAAATCAACAAGCCCCCGGCGCCAGGGCATCGGTGTTTACTCTTTTGATTATTAAAATTTTCTCAAAATCATACGTTTTTTTCATTCGTGCCGAGGGGTCGGACTTGCTGTGCAAGTCCGCTTAATACCCAAGAACCCGCTTGCCCGGGGGAGCTTCAGGGCGG
>JAISWN010000006.1 GCA_031271075.1 Treponema sp. | reverse complement strand
GGGCTTTAAAGGGTATTGGGACGTATGAGGATATCCCCGAACATACGGTTTTGGAAGACCATGATCATCCTGATCTTTACCGCCTCAAGAAGGGCGAGAAAGGCGCAGACGATGTCCATGACCGAACCGTTTCGGACTACCAGATCGGTAAAGCTGCACTCCCCACGGTTTTCCAGCAGTTCCGTGAGGAGGGCGATCTTTTCGTTTACCGACACTTCCTCATAAAGATCGATGATCCGTTCCCCGGGCAGATTCGCCGTAAGGGCGGAGAAAGTCTTGAGGAGGTCCCAAATATCCACTTTTTCCCAGAGTTCCTCGTCGTCAAAGGGAAGCGGCCGTTGCAGCTTTTTCCGTTCCACTATCCATTCCGCTTCCCTTTCTTTTTCCTCCATAAGCTCGGAAAGTTTTCTGAATTTCTGGTATTCAATGAGCCTTTCCACCAGTTCCTGCCGGGGATCCGGGGTTTCATCATCCAGTTCCATTTCCACCGGAAGCAGGGTTCGGGACTTGATATAGAGCAGAGTCGCCGCCATGGCGTGAAATTCGGTGGCTTCCTCCAGATCAAGATCCTCGGCACGGCTTAAATACCCCAGATACTGTTCGGTTATCTGGGCAATGGGGATGTCGTAGATATTAACTTCGTTTTTTTTGATTAAAAAAAGAAGCAGTTCCAGAGGCCCCTCGAATTCGCTCAGTTTAAAATTACGCCCGGGGCTTTTGGCAAGAGTTTCCGTTTCCATGAGTCCTTTAATTATACCTTCCCTGGCGCCAGGCGATCAACGCTAAAACAGGGCCTCCGGGTCTCCCGCGGGGGGTACGATCTTCCGCGGCCTGCCGGGACTGCGGTGGGCAGGCTCCCCCGGATTTGCCGGGCCGGCTCCCGGCCCGGGACTTGCCGCCGTTCCGGGCCGGGAGGGCGGCGGCGCCGCAAACTGGGCAGCGGGAGCCGGCCGGGGGGCAGGGACCGGGGTTTCCATCCGGTGAAGTCCCGCCGCCCCCTGGTTTGCCGGGCCTGCCGCCGGTATAGGGCTTGCCGCCGGCGCGGAACTTGCCGTTGGGGTGGAGCTTGCCACGGGCGCGGGGTCCGGCGCGGGAGGCGTTGTTTCCGTACCCGTGCCGGGAACCTTGCCCTCCGCTACGGGAGAGGGGAATACCCTGCCGGGAAACATGAGTTTCCGCAGCTGCGCTTCGGTCTTTTTTGCAAACTCGGCGTTTTGTTCCAGGTAAGAGAGGGCGCTGTCCCTCCCCTGCCCTATCTTTTCCTCGCCCTGGGAGTACCATGCGCCTTTCTTGTCGATAATTTCATACTTGACCGCCGCGTCCAGGAGGCTTCCAACGGCGGATACCCCCTTGCCAAAGATGACATCCATCTCCGCACGGCGGAAAGGCGGGGCCACCTTGTTTTTGACCACCTTGACCCGCACCCGGTTGCCAACCGCGTCAACATCCTTGCCCGCTTCGATGGTCTCTATCTTGCGGACTTCCAGGCGCACCGAGGCGTAGAATTTCAAGGCGTTGCCGCCGGTGGTGGTTTCCGGGTTTCCGAACATCATCCCGATCTTCATACGGATCTGGTTAATGAAAATAAGGATGGTCCGGGACTTGCCGATGATGGCGGTGAGCTTCCGCATAGCCTGGCTCATAAGCCGGGCCTGAAGGCCCATCTGGGCGTCCCCCATGTCGCCGTCGATTTCCGCCTGGGGGGTCAGGGCCGCCACCGAGTCCACCACGATCACGTCCACTGCGCCGGAACGGACCAGGCTTTCGGCGATTTCCAGAGCCTGTTCCCCCGAGTCGGGCTGGGAAACCCAGAGTTTGTCGATGTTGACCCCCAGGTTTTTTGCGTACACCGGGTCCAGGGCATGTTCCGCGTCAACAAAGGCGGCTATGCCCCCCTGTTTTTGGGCTTCCGCTATGGCGTGAAGGGCCAGGGTGGTTTTCCCTGAAGATTCGGGGCCGTATATCTCGATGATCCTGCCCCGGGGATAACCGCCAATTCCCAAAGCCTCGTCCAGCAGGATTGAGCCGGAAGGAACAACATCTATCCCCGCCACATTCGAGCTTTTCCCCAACTGGATAAGGGAGCCGGAACCAAACTGTTTTTCAATCTGGAGCCGCGCGGCTTCCAGAGCCTTTTCCTTTTCCTCCGAAGAGGCCAGGGGATTTCCCCTGGGTTTATCTGTCTCGCTGGCTTTTGCCATATTTACCCTCCCCTTACATAGGGCGCTGCCGTTCATGGCGGTTTAATGATTTAAAAAATATCAGTTTTTTTTATTTTTTTCTACCCGTAATAAGGGTAAGGGATCCTCAGGGGAAATACCGCACTATATTCAAAGCCTCTTTTGGTATAAGCTTAAAAAGACGGGGAGATTCAGGATGAATGATTTTATCATTACCGCTACCAGGCCGATGAAGGCTTACGCCTCCCAGGTGATATCCCATCTGTCAAAATTTCCCAGTTTTTTAACCATGGCCGACAGTATCAATGGGGTGGAACTCCTGCGAACCGACCGTTTTGCGGACGGGGAAATGGAGGTGGTGGTAAACAGATCCATCCGGGGCAAGGACCTGATCCTCTTTACCAGCGCCGCCAGGAACGAGGCGGGGATTGGCGTGGAAGAGGCAAAAATAGAACTCTACCACACGGTGGACGCCCTGAAGCGTTCCCAGGCGGCCCGGATCATCGTGTTTGAACCTTACGTGTCCTGCGCCCGTTCGGATCGGACTACCCGCCGCAGTTCCGTGGGGCTCTGGGTTCACCTTAAAACCCTTGCCGGTTTGGGAGTCCGGCATTTTGTTACCTACCAGCTCCACTCGGATAAATCCCGATCCATGGTGGATCCCACCATCTGTCTGGTGGACGATATCCCCGCCCTTACCCTGCTTAAACGCTACCTTTGCGATGTTTATATCCGGAATATGGGCGTCCTTGAAAGGGAAGTCCGCGCCAACTGGGCCTTCTGTTCGGTGGACGCGGGGGGCGAAAAACTCGGCAGGGATTTTGCCAACTCTTTCGGCGCCCCCCTGGTGGTAGCCCACAAACAGCGGGATTATTCCAAATCCAATACGATTGAGTCGGTAAACATCCTTTCCGCGGAGCCGGTGGAAGGCAAGGCCCTGTGGATTGTGGATGACATGGTTGATACGGCCGGCTCGGTGGAGGGCCTTATCCGCGCCCTGGAGCCCCTGCGCCCCGCGGAGATCAACCTTATCGCCGTCCACGCCCTCTTTTCCGCCCCCGCCGCAAGGCGGCTTACCCAGCTTGCCGGGGAAGGGCTTTTGAACCACATCATGGTGACCGATACGATCTCCTGCCCGGGCTGTCTGCCGGAAAGTATCCCCAACCTGGAAGTGGTCCCCTCTTCGGAGCTTTCCGCCCGGATCGTCAGAACCATTGTGACCAACCGTTCCATGACCAAGCTGCTGCGGCCCTTCAGCGCCGACATATACTTAAATTCGCCGAATCTGTTCAACCAGTAGCAGCGGCAGGGCCGGCGGGGCTGTCCAGCAGAATGGTCACCGGGCCGCTGTTGGTGTAGGTAACTTCCATGCGGGCCTGAAAAACCCCGCTTTCGCAGGCAAGCCCCTGGCCGCGGATCCGCTCAATAAAGTATTGGTAGAGGGGTTCCGCTTCCGCCGGATCCGCCGCGCCGCCGTAGTAGGGCCGTCTTCCCTTGCGGGCGTCCGCCAGGAGGGTGAACTGGGACACCGCAAGCACCCCCGCCCGGATCCCCTGGCCGAGCAGATCCTTGAGGGACAGGTTCATCTTGCCCTGCGGGTCTTCAAAGATCCTGATGTTCCCTATTTTCTCCGCCAGGTATTCCGCGTCTTCCTTCCCGTCTCCCCGGGCGACACCCAGGTATACCAGGAGTCCCCGGCCGATGCTGCCCCGGACGATTCCCTCCACCGAAACGGAAGCATCGACTACCCGCTGAACCACCGCCCTCATTTTTCCTCCCCGGGCCCGGCGGAAGGCAGAAGGCCGCTCTGGTGAATCGCCACTACCTCGAGCTCAACAGTAAAACCGATATTGGGACTCCCCTCATTGGAAACCGGGATGATACGGCCCAGGACTTCAAGGGGTTTTTCCGGGTTTATCGCCGCCGCCTGTTCAAAAACCACCCTTACGATTCCCTCCATAGTTTTTCGGGTCTCATAGCCCACAAGAAAATCGAAGGCGGTCCGGTCGGGGAGGCTCTCCACATTGGTCGCCATACCCCGCCAGATGACATGGCAACCCCGGTACAGAAAGGGATCCCGAATCACGTCGGAGTAGCTAAAGTTATCCCGGCGCTTAAAGGTATCGAAGCCCGGCGTTTCCAGATAGGAGATGATAAGGCGGCACTTGTTTTTGATTCCTTCAGAAGCGTTGGATTCCAGGAGCCGGTTCAGGTTATACCTGGCGGCCTCGTCCCGCCTGTCGGTAAAGAGGGAAAGGACCTGGTCGTAGATCTCCAGCACCTGGCTGCGGGTCAGGATGTAGCGGTAGCTGCCGCCGGTCTCCACCGGGCGTTCCCGGTCTTCCCTTTCCAGAACCGCGCCGGCTATGCTGGTCCGGTTTTCCCGGAAGGGAAGATCGATTACCCGGAACCGGACAAG
>JAISWN010000333.1 GCA_031271075.1 Treponema sp. | reverse complement strand
TTCTGGTAGGGATGCTGCGATTCCAGCCCTCCCGGCGAGGGGGAATGGATCTCCAGGTGATTCGTGGCGTCCATAAACCGGGCAAAGGCTTCCTCCCGCTGGTTCTGAATTTTCCGGTTGCCCTCGTGTCCCAGGTGGCCCGTGGTTTCGGCAAAATCGAAATCATCCGGTTTATGGTGGGAGTGGTTCTTCCCGCAGAGGGCGCTTACATAACCGGACTTCTTCAGCAGATCCAGCAGATCCTCGGTATAGAGGGCGTCTTCCGCGTTGTGGTTGCTGCGCACCCGGAGGGACTCGGGGTAACGGCCGGTAAACATGCTTACCCTGGCGGGCATACAGGTGGGATTGGGGGTATAGGCGGAGGCGAAGTCCGTCCCTCCTTTCGCCCAGGAGTCAAGGAAAGGCATGGTATCCAGGGGATAACCCCGGGCCTTCCGCAGATCCGCCCGCTGCTGGTCGGTCATAAGGATAACGATATTCGGTTTCATGGTTTCTACTAGCCTTTAATGGCGCCGATCATGACGCCCTTTACAAAGTATTTCTGCAGGAAAGGGTACAGCAGAAGAATAGGCGCGCTGGAAACAACGATGACCGAATATTTTATTCCCTCCGCCATTTTTATCTTTTCCCCCATTCCCACATCGTTAGACCCCAGTTGTTCGGTCTGCCCCAGGATGAGGATGTCCCGCAAAACAATCTGAAGGGGAAAAAGCCTTTCGTTTCGAAGGTATACCAGGGCGGAAAAATAGGAATTCCAGTGAGCTACCCCGTAATACAAAACCAGCACGGCGACTATCGCGCTTGAAAGGGGCAGCACAATTCTAAACAGCATGCCGATATTGGAACACCCGTCCAGTTTTGCGGATTCATAGAGTTCGTTAGGTATGCTGCTTTCAAAGAAGGTGCGGGCCACAATGAGGTTATAGGTTGAAATGGCCGCGGGTATCATGACGGCCCAAACGGTGTTGTACATGCGAAGATCCCGAACCAGAAGATAGGTGGGGATAAGGCCGCCGTTAAAGTACATGGTAAAGACTATCACCAGGGTAAAAACGCGCCGGCAGGGCATATCTTTCCGGGAAAGCGGATAGGCGGCCAAAATGGTAAGGCTTATGTTGATGAGGGTTCCCACTAGGGTATAAAAAATAGTGTTTCTGTAACTCTGCCAGATGGCGGCGTTGTCAAAGACCATTTTATAGGGGGCAAGGGTAAGCCCCCTGGGAAGGAGTACCACATCCCCCCTCAGCACCATGTCCGGATCGGAAAAAGAAGCGGAAAGGACAAAAAGCAGGGGATAGAGCATAACAACAATGATCAACACGCCAAGGGCATTGATGACGATGTCAAAAACAAAGTCCCCCCGGGACAGGCGCATGCCTTTCCGCATTCCGGAATCCTCACCAAAGGCTGGTCCGGAGTGTCTTCCGGGAAATAAAATTGGCCGCCACCAGCAGGAAAAAGTTGATAAGGTTATTAAAAGTACCAACCGCCGCGCTGTAGCTGAACTGGCCTTTCTGAATGCCGTTCTTGTAGATAAAAGTTGAGATAAGTTCGCTGGTTTCCATATTGATAGGGTTCTGCATGAGATAGGCCTTTTCAAAACCCAGTTCCATGATGTGTCCTATCCTCAGAATAAAGAGAATAATAATGGTGGGGAGTATGCAGGGCAGGGAGATGTGGATGATCTTTTGCCAGCGGGAAGCCCCGTCGATAATCGCCGCCTCGTAAAGGGCGGGATCGATGGCGCTCAGGGCGGCAATGTAAATAACCGAGTTGAAACCCATCATCTGCCAAACCGTGGAAAACACGTAGAGGGGCCGGAAATATTCCGCTTTCGCCATATAGTCCACCGGCGGCCCGCCGAACAGGGCGCCAATTTTATTGAAAAGGCCGTAGCCGGTGTTGGAAAAAAGGCCCAGCATGCTGACCACCACCACCAGAGACAGGAAGTGGGGGATATAGGTAACGTTCTGCAGAAATTTGCGGAATTTCTTAAACCTGATTTCGTTGATCAGCAGGGCCAGGGCGATAGGAACAGGGAAACCCACCAGCATTTGAAAGAGGCTCAGGAAAAGGGTGTTGCGGATAAGTTCCCAAAAATAATAGGAGCCAAAAAACTGCTTGAAGTACAGCCCGCCGACCCAAGGGCTTCCCAGGATCCCGGCGGAAGGATTAAAGCGGCGGAAGGCGATCTGTACGCCGTAAAGGGGGACGTACTGAAAGAGAATATACCAGGCCAGGGGGATAGAAAAAATCAGGAGCAGATCCCAGCGTCCCCGGAGGCTTTTTAAGATCCCCCGGAGTTTCTTTCCCGGTACACCCTGCCGCTTTGCCACGCCTTCCGCCGCCCTCATGTTATTTCCTTGAAGCGTCAAAGGCCTTCTGGTAAATGGATTCCAATTCGGAAAGGCCTATCCTGTCCAGGGTACGGCAGTACTCATCCCAACGCTCAAAGCCCCATTCGCCGATGATAAACTTGGTTACCGATTCGTCCCGGTATTTGTTAAGATCCTGCACAATGGCGTTCACCCGTTCCTGATCCGTCTCGCTTAAAGCAGGTTTGTTGAAAATGACTTTGGGCCGGTAGGGGGCAAGATCCGCGGATACTTTCTTCGTCAGATCGCTTGCCACAATACCATCGGTCTTGCTGGTGATAAGATGCGGGCCGCCTCCGCCGGGAACCAGGTTGATCTTTCCCAGGGCGGTCATAAATCCTTCCGGGCTGCGGAGTATGTCGTTATTGATAACCGCGTTTCCCTGGGCGTCAAAGGTGAATGTCTCATTTTCTATCCCGTAACGGTAGAAAATAGATCCCTCGTCGGAATAGAAATAGTCCACCCAGCGGAGGGCCGCTTCGGGGTACTTACAGGTGTTGCTGATGGCAAAAGCTCCCGGGGTATTCACCCCGTTATTGGCGTCCGCCCAAAGCTGATCCCCGTAGGGGCCTTTGAGGGGAGGATAACCGGTGAACTGATCCTCCACATTGATAAAGACATCCGAGTAGGGCATATAGAAAGCGCCGAAAAGGGCGTTGGAAAGATTGCTGCGCCATTCGGGCCTGCTGTCCGCCTTGTAGTAATTCTGCCAGAGCAGTTTGTTTTTGTAAAGATCGTTCAGGAAGACCAGGTACTCTTTAAAGTTATTATCCTTAAGCCAGTAATGGATCTTGCCGTTAGTGATATTGACGGTATCTCCCATCTGGTGATCCAATCCCCAGGACCCGCCCAGCACATAGATCGACGATATTTCCCGGATACCCAGGGGAATCTCATCGGCCTTGCCGTTTCCGTTGGGATCCCGGCTCTGAAAGGCCGCCAGTACCGCCCGCAGTTCCTGGGGTGTCGTGGGAACCTGAAGGCCCAGTTTCTCCAGCCAGGTCTTGTTGATCCACTGTTTGAACCCCATGCTTCCGGTATTGCTAAAGTCCAGCTCGGGAAGCCCGTAGATACGGCCGTCCGCCGCGGTTACTGCCATGCGGACCGCCTCGTTATCCCGGATGATCTTCGCGATATTGGGAGCCCATTGATCCAGGGACGGGTCCAGGGGGATAAGCTGCTTACTGGCAGCCCCGTACATGGTAAACTGCACAGGGCTTATATAGGCCCGTAAAAAAATATCCGGCAGCTCGTTGGACGCGAAAAGGAGGTTCTTCTTCTCCTCAAAACCCTGGGCCGGTACTTCCTGAAGATCCAGGTTGATGCCGGTCTTCTCCGCGTACTTCTTGAAGAAGTACATATCGGACCATTTAGCCTGGTTTTGATCCCGGGAACCAAACACCGTTAAGGTAACAGTCTCGGTTACAATGGGAAATCCCGCGGGATTCACCTTTGCCGCCGATCCTCCTCCGGAGACACCCTGCTGCGTTCTGCCGTCTTGCCGGCTGCAGCCGTAAAAGACCAGAGCCGCCAGCAAAAAAAGAGCCGGCAGAGAAACGAGTGTCTTTCCTGATATTTTCATCTTTTCCCCCTAATTTTTCATGTAAACTGAAACAAAGTGGTTAATCCTAACACCTGTAACAAACAAACGAAAAAATTTAATTCACCAATTTTTTGACTTCCGGTTACAAAATCTTGTCATGTTCCCGGCGGGGAAAATCAGCGGGGGTAAGGCCGGTATGATCTTTAAAAACCTTGATAAAATAATTGTAATACCTGAACCCGCAGAGGGAAGCGGTCTGCTTCAGGTTCGTCCCGTCAAGGAGGCAGACCTTGGCCGCGTCAACCCGGATCCGGTTAAGGCCGTCCACAAAGGAAAAACCGGTTTCCCTCTTGTACAGGCGGCTCAAATAAGAGGGAGAAATTTTCAGGGCCGAGGCGGTTTCCTCAAGGCTGATATCCTGAGCGTAACGATCCAGCATAAAATCCATGGCCAGCCGTACATGATCCGATATTCCCGCCCTCCCTGGAATCCTCCTGCCTGTGCAAAGCTCCTCCTCTGTTGGAATCCGGTTCGCATAGAGCTCCCCTAGTGAAATCCGGTTCGCACAAAGCTCCTCTATTGAAACCCGGTTCGCACAAAGTTCCTCTACCACCATGCGGAAAAGTTTTTTAAAATGCTCCTCGCATTCCCGGGGGCTTTTCTCCTGAACATATTCCAGCAAAACACGGCTTTCCAGCGGTACCCGCAGGTTCCTCTCCCTGATAAAAGCGGCAAGCAAATCGGCAATGTCCCTGGCGATACTCAGCCGGGCGCCTCTGTCCTCCTGTGGCATGGAGCTGAAAATTCTATGGAGCAGCAATTCCGCGCCGGCTTTGTTTTCCTCC
>JAISWN010000280.1 GCA_031271075.1 Treponema sp. | reverse complement strand
TCAGGTTCACGTCGATCACCTTCTGCCAGTCTTCCAGGCTCATCCGGAAGGAGAGGGTATCCCGGGTAAGCCCCGCGTTGTTCACCAGGATGTCAAAGCCCCCCGCTTCCTTGAGAGCCTCCTCGATGATCCCCTCGATCCGGGAAAGATCCCCCAGATCGGCGCTTATCCAGTGCAGCTTCCCCCGGGCGGCGGAAAGGCGCACCTCAAGATCCTCCGGGGCCCGGGTACCCAGGCCCCAAAGCTCCGCGCCCTCCGCCAGAAAGCGATCCGCCACGGCCCTGCCGATACCCCGGGAGGCCCCGGTTACCAGGGCCTTTTTGTTTTCCAACAGCATATTTCCGTCAACCTCGCCTTTACCTCGATCAGTAATTTTCCAGCTCTTCGATGTCCGCCCGCCTTCCCGCGGGGTAACAGGGGAGGGAGCTTCCCGAATCCTTCCAGAGCCCCTGAAGCGTCTTCCCCGGCCCCGCTTCCAGGGCCGCGTCCAGGTCCCCCGCCTGGTTCAGGGCCTTTTCCTCGTCAACCCAGCGCACCGCCCCGGTTATCTGGGCCAGGGCCAGCTTCTTTGCCTCCTCCCCGGAGTTCACCCGCTTCCCGGTTACGTTGGAGTAGAGGGGGATAAGGGGATCGCCGAAGACGGTCTTTTCCAGCAGGGGACGAAACTTTTCCGCCGCCCCGGCGATAAGGGGAGAGTGGAAGGGGCCCGCCACCTGGATAGGGATAAAACGCCGGGCCCCGGCCTCCCTGAAGCGGCCTTCCGCCTCGGCCAGAGCCGCCCCGGTTCCGGAAACCACCGTCTGCCGGGGGGAATTGATGTTCGCCGGGTAAAGATCCGCCAGAACCCCCGGCCCTTTCTCTTTCCATCCGGCCATGAGGGATTCCACCTGATCCGGGCTAAGCCCTATCACGGCGGCCATTCCCGGCGCGCCGCCGGAGGAACCGGCCCGGAGCCGATCCGCCTCCTCCTGCATGAACTCCCCCCGGCATTTAACCAGCCGGAAGCAGTCCTCCAGGGAGACAAGCCCCGCGATCCGGAGGGCCGCGTATTCCCCCAAGCTGAAACCGGCAGAGGCCGCCGGGCGTATCCCCCTTTCGGCCAAAAAAGCCGCCGCCGCCAGGTTCGCCAGGGTAATAGCCGGCTGGGATACATCGCTGCGCTTGAGGGTTTCAGGGTCCGTGTCCCGGAGCAGCGCCGCCATGTCCCTTCCGGTAATATCCGAGGCGGCGTCGAAAATGATCTTTACCGCCCCGCTTCCGCTTTCAAGCAGATCCAGCCCCATGCCGGGGTACTGGGCCCCCTGGCCGGGAAACAGAAATACCACCCGTTTATCCGATAAGCCCATACCGTTCTACCATACGATAAGATTTCCCCCGTAGGTGAGGCCGCCGCCAAAGGCGATGGTCATGATCAGGTCCCCCTTCCGCAGCCGCCCGGCCCGGTTAAGCTCGTCCAGGGCGATGGGGATGGACGCCGACGAGGTGTTGGCGTAGTCCTGGATGTTGAGGAAGAATTTTTCCTCCCCAATGCCCAGCCGTTTGCCCGCGGCCTGAACGATCCGGGCGTTGGCCTGATGGGGCACGATCAGGGCCACATGGTCAACGCCTATCCCCTCTTCCTCCAGAAGCCGGGTACAGGTATCGGTAAAAGCCTTCACCGCGAAGTTATACACCGCCTGGCCGTTCATTTCCAGATGCGGGGGAATTTCAACGGTTTCCCCGGCCTTAAAGGGATTGCGGCTTCCCCCCCGGCGGATAATCAGATTTTCCACCCCCGCGCCGTCCGCCCCCAGGATCGTCCGCAGCAGTCCCCGCCTGCCCGGTCCCTCAGAAGCCGCCTCAGTCTTTTCCAGTACCACCGCCCCCGCGCCGTCCCCGAGGAGTACGCAGGTACCCCTGTCGTTCCAGTTGATAAGCTTGCTCAAAGTCTCCGCCCCGATTACCAGGGCGCGTTTCCTGCCTTTGTTCACCGAAAGAAGCCCCGCGGCGCTTTCAAGCCCGTACACAAAGCCGGTACAGCCGGCGGTAAGGTCCATGGCCGCCGCCCGCCGGGCCTCCAGCCTGTCCTGAACCACACAGGCCGTGGAGGGGCACCCGTAATAATCCGGACTGGCGGTGGCAAGGACGATAAGATCCAGGGTTCCGGCCGCCTCCCGAACCGCATCCTCCCTGCCCGGCCCCTCTTTCCAGCCCGCCGCCATGGCCAGAGCCTCCCGGGCCGCCTCCAGGGCCAGATCGCTGGTAGCCGTGGCCTCATCAGCCAGACGCCGGGCCCCAATCCCCGTATGAGACCGGATCCACTCGTCGCTGGTATCTATACGCCGGGCAAGATCGTCGTTGCTTACCCGGTTGGGAGGAACCGCTTTTCCGGTTCCGATAATCTCGATGGTCATACAGGATCCTTTGCATGACAAAATACATATATTTTGTCATACTAAATAATAATAAATTTCTTGACAGTGTCAAGCTAAATCCTGACAGGATCTTTGGAGCCTGCCCCAGGGCCATCGGCCCCCGGCAGATTCTATTGAGATTTTGACCCCCCCGGAGGCCCCCGGTTGCATCCCGCCTCCGCGCTTTAAGCCGATCCCCCCTTACCGGCGTATCGGCTTTGAAAAATTGCCGGCCTCACACGAACTTCACGAATTTTTACTGATGGAGGAATCCGGCGTCTCCCTGGGGAACCTGCGGGTTACCGGCCGTCCGGGGGAAAGCCGCAGGATTTCGACGCGGTTTATGACCGGCTCGTAGCCGAATACCGGGCCGCCTATGGGAGCCTGTTGGGCAACAGACGCGGCCCACATCGCAACAGCGACATGTAAGGGCTTGGATTTTAGGTATGCTTTTAGTCTAATCAACCTAAAAGCTGGCGGAATTCATTCGGGGTCGTGCCCTCAAACTTTTTAAAGAACCGGTAAAAGCTTTGGCGGTTATAAAACCCGAGTTTTTCCGCAATCTCTCCCGCGGACAGATGGGTTTCGGCCAGCAGTTTCTTTGCGGCTTCTATCTTCAT
>JAISWN010000226.1 GCA_031271075.1 Treponema sp. | reverse complement strand
CGGTGGATCTCGTCGATAAAAAAAACATCGTGCCTGTTCAGGTTGGTAAGAAGCCCTACCAGATCCTTGGGCTTGTCCAGCGCCGGGGCCGAAGTCTGAATGAAACCGGTTTCCAGCTCATTTGCCACCACCTGGGCCAGGGTGGTTTTCCCCAGCCCCGGAGGCCCGGTAAGGAAGAGGTGATCCAGGCTTTCGTTCCGCTTCCTGGCGGAGGAGATAAAAACTTCCAGGTTATCCTTTATGGCCTTTTGCCCCAGGAAATCTTTCAGCGTCCGGGGTCTCAGGGAAAGGTCTTTCTTGTCTTCGACCATAGGGGTTTCCGGGTGGAGGATGCCGGGTTTTGTTTTTTCCATTACCGCAATACCCTTAAGCGCCGGCCTGCCAGGCCTAACGGGCGCCGCTTAAATAGGAGATAGCCTTTCTGATAAGGAGGGCTTCCCTTTCCGCCCCCGGAGCGCCGGGGCCAAGTTCCCCCGCCGCCTTAGCCAGGGCCTCCTGGGCTTCCCGCCTTTCGTAACCCATCCCCGTAAGGGCTTCGGCCAGGTCCCCGTAGGGCGAGGCCGGCTCCCCTCCCCCCTTGGCGAGTTTTCCCCGAAGGGCAAGGATCATCTTCTGGGCGGTCTTCTTTCCCAGGCCGGGCACCCGCTCAAGCCGGCCCAGGTCTTCCGCCTCCAGCGCCTCTTCAAGCTCCTCCTGATCGATACCCCCCAGGATCCTGAGCCCTCCCTTGGGGCCGATACCCTCGACCTTGATAAGCTCCAGAAAGGCGGCCCGCCGCCTTTCATCGGCAAAACCGTAAAGCTTCATCTGGTCTTCCCGATGGTAAAGCCAGGTGAAAAGCCGGCCTTCCTCCCCCAGGGGGGGAAGCTTCCCGATATCGGTGGCGGGTACGGCAATATCCCACTCGACGCCCCCCGAAAGGATAAAGACGCTGTCAGGGTTTTTCCCGGTTATGGCGCCCCGGATACTGTTGAACATGGGGAAAGGATAACCCGGGAAGGGGGGAGTTTCAAGGAAGCGCAACGGGAAGCCTCCGGCCCGTTGTCAGGGGAGAGGCTAACCGGTATCCTTGAGCCATGATAGCCGAAGCCGGAAAAGCCGGTGAAAAAAGCTGGTCCAGGGTTGAACTTATCCGGGAGGCCTTCCACTACCAAAGCCGTTTTGAAGGTTCCACCATGGTCTTTAAGGTGGATTTTCCGGTTACCGAGAACCCAGGGTTCCCCTTTCTGGTAAAGGATCTGGCCCTTCTGGCCCGGACAGGCTTCCGGGTGGTGATAGTTCCCGGCGCGAAGGAATGGATAGACTCGGTTCTGGCGGAATACGGCATCGTTTCCTCCTATTCGGGTTCCATCCGGATTACCACCTCCCAGGCGATTCCCTTTGTGGAGATGGCGGCTTACCATGTGGCCGCCCGGTACATGACCGGGCTGGCGGGAAGCCGGGTGGACGGGGCTATCGGCAACTTTGTCCGCGCCAGGGGGCTTGGGGTTTTGAACGGCCTGGACATGGAACATACCGGCGAGGTGGACAAGATCCTGACCGATTCCCTTTCCCGGGCCCTGGATCAGGGGATGATACCCATTCTTCCCTGTATCGGCTACAGCCCGGCGGGGAAGCCTTACAACGTGCCCAGCGACGAAATTGCCCTGGCGGCATCCGGGGCGCTGGGGGCGGTAAAGCTCTTCATCGTCTCCCTCAGCGGGGGGCTGCGGAAAGGCGTCCATGCCATGCCGGATACCATCGAAACGGGGGAAGAGGGCCGGGTGGTACGGCTTAGCCCCCAGGAAGGGGAGATGATCCTGGCGGCTAACGCCGCTTCGACTAACGCCGCTTCGACTAATGCCGCTTCGGGAAAGCCGGAGCCGGGAACCACCCCGGGACGGCTTGAAGGCGGCCGGCCCCTGGAGGAGCTTTCCCTTGCCCTGCGGGCTTCCCGGGCGGGGGTGGAACGGGTTCATATCGTGGACGGCAGGGAGGACGGGGCGATCCTCCGGGAACTCTTCTCCAACCTGGGTTCGGGAACCATGCTCTACACCGACGAGTACGAGTCCATCCGTCCCCTGCGCAGCAGCGATATCCCGGTGATCCTCAGACTCATGGATCCCCTGATGCGCCAGGGTATCCTTGTCCGGCGCGGCGCCGAACAGATACTGGAAAAGAAGGCGGACTTTGCGGTCTTCGAGATCGACGGCTCGGTTCACGCCTGCGGCGCTCTCCACGAATGGGGGGAGGCCCAGGGGGAAATCGCCGCGGTGGCCACCGATCCCCTCTACGCGGACATGGGCCTGGGCCGGCGGGTGGTAGGCTGCCTGGTGGATAAGGCCCGGAAGAAGGGATTCCGGCGGGTCTTTGTCCTGACCACCCACACCCAGGATTGGTTTGAATCTCTGGGCTTCCGGGAAGCGGCGGTAGACAGCCTCCCGGAAAGGCGGCGGAAGGTATACGACCGGGAAAGGCGGAGCAAGATCTTTGCCCTGGATCTGGAAGGGCAGCAGATCCCGTAGTTTAACTTATTCAATTCTGTACTCTGGATTCTATAGCCCCCTTGCCGGGTTTCCGGTATAGTAAATCCACCATGATACGCGACCGTTACGCCCCTTCCCCTACGGGGCTCCAGCACATCGGCGGGATACGAACCGCCCTGTTCAACTACCTCTTTGCCCATTCGGGGCAGGGACGAGCCGGGGGAGGCAAATTTATCCTCCGCCTTGAGGATACCGACCGGACCCGGTTTGACGAATCCTATGTGCGGAATCTCTACGATACCTTTAAGTGGCTGGGCATCCGCTGGGACGAGGGGCCGGACATAGGCGGCGAGGCCGGGCCCTATGTGCAGTCCCAGCGATTCGAAGTGTACAAAAAATACGCCCGGGAACTTATCGGCCGGAATCTGGCCTACTACTGTTTCTGCTCCGCGGAAAGGCTGGATCAGGTGCGAAGGGAGCGGGAAGCGGCCCGTTCGGCGGAAACCGGTTACGACCGCCATTGCCGGGACCTGGATCCCGGGGAAGCGGCGAAGCGGGCGGATGCGGGGGAGCCCTGTACCATAAGGCTTAAGATCCCTCTGGGGGAGTACACCCGGTTTCACGACCAGATCCTGGGGGACATTGAGTGGAAAAACGACGATGTAAACCCCGATCCGGTACTGTTAAAGTCCGACGGCTTCCCCACCTACCATCTGGCCAACGTGGTGGATGATCACCTTATGGGCATTACCCACGTCCTCCGCGC
>JAISWN010000369.1 GCA_031271075.1 Treponema sp. | reverse complement strand
TGCCCGGATCTGGAAAATGTTCTTTCCGTCCTGCGGCAAGGGGTGGATCCGGCCTCCCCGGGCTACTGGGGCGAACCGGGAGACCGGGATCAGCGGCTTGTGGAGATGGCGGCCATTGGCCTTTCCCTGATCCTGGCCCGGGAAAGTTTCTGGGATCCCCTGGACGGGAAGGAGAAGGAACGGCTTTACAACTGGCTTTCCTTTATTGAACGGCGGGAGCTTCCCCCTTCCAACTGGCATTTTTTCCGTATCCTAGTCTGTCTTGCCTTCCGGGAACTGGGGTTGCCGGTAAACGAAAAGGCGGAAAGGGAATCCCTGGATCTGATGGAAGCCTGTTACCTGGGGGACGGCTGGTATGAGGACGGCAAGGGGGGGAGCTTCGATCTCTACAACCCCTGGGGCTTCCACTTTTACGGCCTCCTCTACGCGAAACTCGCGGGTCTGAGGGATCCTGAACGGGCCGGCCGTTTTCTGGATCGGGCGCGGATCTTTACGCCCCGTTTCGCCGCCTGGTTCCGGGAGGACGGTTCCGCCGCGGCCTTTGGCCGCAGCCTGACCTACCGTTACGCCGCCGCTTCCCTCTTTTCCGCCTGCGCCTTCGCGGATCAGGAGATCCTCCCCTGGGGAGCGCTGAAGGGCCTGGTGCTGCGGAACCTGCGCTGGTGGTTTTCCCGGCCTATCCTGAACCCGGGGGGAACCCTCTCGGTGGGATACGGCTACCCCAACCAGATCATGGGGGATGTGTATAACTCGCCGGGCTCCCCTTACTGGGCCTTCAAGATCTACCTGGTTCTGGCCCTGGGGGAGGATCACCCCTTCTGGCGGGCCGAGGAGACGGCCCTTGCTCCAGAGCCCCGGATTCTGAGCGAAAAGGTTCCCGGTTTTGTGATAAGCCGGGGGAAGGAGGATACGCAGCTCCTCAGTGCCGGGTCTTACCCCAATTTCGATATGGCCCACGCCGCGGAAAAGTACGGCAAATTCGCCTACTCCGCCCGTTTCGGTTTCTGCGTCTCCCACAGTTCCTACAACATCACCATGACCGGCTGCGATTCCGCGCTGATGCTGAGCGAAGGGGACGGCTACTGGAGGCAGCGGCGGCAGACCCGGGGGCGAAGCGCCGGGCCCAACTGGACGGCGAGTTCCTGGACCCCCTGGCCGGACGTAAATATCCGCACGGTTCTGGTCAGCCTGGGTGATTGGCACCTGCGGTTCCACCGGATCGAGAGCGGCAGGGCCCTTCAGGCCGTGGAGGGGGGCTTTTCCCTCAGGCGGTACCGGAGCCTCCGGGAACCCGGTGCGGATACGGCGGCGGAGGAATCCCGGTTCCGGGAGGAACCCGCGATAGAAAACAGCTCCCCATCGCCGGGCGGATCCCTGGCGGCCCTGCCCTGGGGGGCAAGCCGGATTGAGGCCCTGGAGCCGGACTCTTCCCGTACCGGCGGCATGGTCATCCCCGCCCCCAACCTGAATATCCTTGAGCCCCAGGTGCTCATCCCCGTGCTGGAAGGCGCGCTGGAACCGGGGAAGACCCTCTGGATCTGCGCCGTCCGGGCGGGGGACAGGGGGCCGGTATGCCGGGAGAAGACGCCCCGGGTTGTTATGAAAGGAGATACGGCGGAAGTGTACGACGGGGAGGGCAACATCTGGCCGGAAATCCCGGTTTAATCCGCTTTAGCCTCCCCCCAAAAACCGGTTGGTTTTGGGAAAGCGGGAAAGCCTCGATAATTATTACCTTTCCTGTTAGTATGGTAAAAGGGGTTCCCAAAAAACGCGGTTGCCGGAGGCCCCTGATGGTTTTTCGAGTATAAGTATGAGGAGGAACAGGGATGATTATTTCCGAAAAAGAACAAAAGTGGGCGCAGGAAGTATGGGACAGGATCGTCCCCAAAGTTTCCGCGGAATGCGATCGCCTGGGCTCAAAGATAGCCTATATTCCGGTGAACGGCCGCTACGATGACAAGGGAAAAGAGGATCTTCCCTGGTGGACCAACGGATTCTGGCCGGGGCTGCTCTGGCTTCTGTTTAAGGGTACCGGGGACGCCAAGTACCGGGACGCCGCCCGGGGAGTGGAGGAACGGCTGGACGAGGCTCTGGCCGGTTACGAGGGGCTTCACCACGATGTGGGTTTCATGTGGAATTCTACGGCGGTGCTGGATTTTAAATTCACCGGCTACGCGCCTTCCCGGGTCCGGGCTCTCCACGCGGCCAACATCCTGGCGGGCCGTTACAACCCCCGGGGCCGTTTTATCCGGGCCTGGAACCTGGATCGGGTTGGCTGGATCATCATCGACTGCCTGATGAATCTCTCCATCCTCTACTGGGCAAGCGACGAAACCAAAGATCCCCGGTTCCGTTATGTCGCCATGGAACACGCGGACACCGCCATACGGCATCTGCTCCGGCCGGACGGTTCCTGCAATCACATCGGAATTCTTGACCCCGATACGGGGGATATACTGGAAACCCCCGGCGGCCAGGGTTACGCGCCCGGTTCCTCCTGGACAAGGGGGCAGGCCTGGGCCGTTTACGGTTTCGCCATCAGCGCCTTCCATACCGGGGAAAGACGCTACCTTAACGCGGCCCGGCAGGTGGCCCACTACTTCATCTCCGCCCTGTACCGTTACGCGGCTCTGCCCGGCAGAAGCTTCGTGCCTCCCATTGATTTCCGGGCCCCCGACGAACCGGAACTTTACGACAGTTCCGCCGGAGCTATCGCCGCCTGCGGCCTCCTCCTGATCGCGGAGCTGAGCCCCGAAGATGAGGGCAAGCTGTACTTTGACGCGGCTCTGAATATCCTCAAAGCCACTGAAGAAAAATTCTGCGACTGGGATCCCTCCCGGGATTCTATCGTGCAGAAAGGGGCGGAGGCCTACCACGCCAAGGCGGATCGGCTTCAGGTTCCCCTTATCTACGCGGATTACTTTTTCACCGAAGCGGTACTGCGGCTCCTCCACCCGGATCTTAAGGCCTGGTAAATCTATGGAGAACCAGAAAGCGAACCATAAGGAGAACCAATACCGGAAATGGTTTGGAGAGAAACGGGGGCGGCTTG